>JBGQHD010000334.1:0-6089 GCA_041497795.1 Planctomycetia bacterium | reverse complement strand
CTCCTCGGTGGCGCCGAGTTTTTCGCGCAGCCGGGCCACTTGCATGTCGATCGTGCGCGTGGTCACGCCGCGGGGGTTCAGCCGCCACACGTGGGCCAGCAGCTCGTCGCGCGTGACGGCCCGGTTGGCGTTGGCCGCCAGGTAGCGTAGCAGATCGGCCTCGCGTTCCGACAGGTCGGCGCGGCCACCGTTGTCGAATGCGACCTCGCGGCGGGCCAGATCGACGGTGCCGCCGGGAATTTCTACCTTCGCCACGTCGCTCGGCCGCTCCGCCGAGCGGCGCAGCACCGCCTCGACGCGGGCCAGCAGCTCCTGCACGCTAAACGGCTTGACGACGTAATCGTCGGCCCCCAGACGCAGCCCCTTCACGCGGTCGGCTTCGTCGCCGCGCGCGGTGAGGATGATGACCGGCAGCGTCGGCCGGGCTTGGCGGACCTCGGCCAGGATATCCAGCCCATCGGCCTCCGGCAGCACGAGGTCCAACAGCAACAGGTCGCAATCGAGCCGCACGGCCGATTCCCGCCCGGCTTTGCCGTTGCTGGCCTGATGGGTGCGGTAGCCTTCGAACTCCAGCGCGTCCACGATGCCGCGGCGAATGGCCGCGTCGTCTTCGACGACCAGGATTTGCTTCGGGGCGCTGGACATCAGATGCCGGAAGTTAGGGACACTAAGATCGGGGGATCATTTTGCATTTTGCACTTTGCATTTTGCATTCGCGGGTCTCCTCGTGTCGGTCCAATGCAAAGTGCAAAGTGAAAAGTGAAAAGTGCAAAATGGATCGTTCACGCCGCCCAGCCGAATCTGTTCGATCCGCCTCGACGACCGGCAACCCGGCCGCTAGAATGGCTCGCTTTCCGCCAACGACAGCGACGTGGGTGCCAGATGTACGCCATCATCGAAGACAGCGGTTGCCAGTTCAAGGTCGAAGAGGGCCAAGAGCTCCAGATCGACTTGCGGGAGCAAGAAGTGCCACCCGGCAGCGAGGTCCGCTTCGACCGCGTGCTGGCCCTCCGCGACGACGGCGGCCTGCGGCTGGGCAAGCCGCTGGTGGCGGGGGCCGCGGTGACGGCCGAGGTCTTGGGCGAAGTCCAAGGCCCCAAGCTGGTCATCCAAAAATTCCGCCGCCGCAAGAACTTCCGCCGCAAGACCGGCCATCGGCAACCGTATCTGACGGTGAAGATCACCCGCATCCAGGCGTAATCCGTCGCGGCGCGGCGCTTACCCGATGTCCGAAGCCGGACCTATGAGATCGCGCCGGCCTGCCCAATGTGGCGGACATCGTGGCGGGCATCAAGGCTGAACTCCCACGTCAGGCCGCTGCGTCCGCTTGCGCGACGCCGCCATCCGCGAGCTGCAATCGGCAGTCGGCCAGCTTTTCCGCCTCCCTTTGGTTGTGCGTCACGTGCAGGGCCGTCACGCCGGTCTCGTGCTGCACTTTCTTCAGAAGCTCGATCATCGAGTGCCGCGTGTCGTCGTCCAGGGCGCTCAGCGGCTCATCCAGGCAGAGGATCCGCGGGCGGAACGAGAGTGCCCGGCCGAGGGCCACGCGCTGCGACTCGCCGCCCGACAGGCCCAGCGGCTTGCGGGCCAGCAGATCGCCGATGCCCAGCAGGTCGGCCAGCTCCTCCACGCGGCGGCGGACGTCGGCCCGCGGCCAGCGGCGGATGCGTAGGGCGAATTCCAAATGGTCCCGGACGGTCATCGTTTGAAACAGCGCTCCGTCCTGCGGCACGTAGCCGATGTCGCGCGAGGCCGGCTTGAGCCGAGTGACCTCGCGCCCGTCCAGCACGATGCGTCCGGCCTCGGCCCGCCGCAGCCCGCACAGCGTCTCCAGGATCGTCGTCTTGCCGCTGCCGGTCCGGCCCATCAGCAGGCCATATTTCCCGGTCGGCACCGAGAAGCTCAGGTCGGCCAGCGCGAACGTGCCGGCGCGGACGGAAAGGGCTTCGACGAGGATCATGGCGCGGTCGAATGACGAATGAAATGAATGACGGAATGACGAATGGTGCCGAACGTCCAACATCGAACCGTTCGACGTTGGACGTTGGACGTTAAGCGTTCCACGTTCGGCATCATTGCGACACAACGCTTGACCAGACACTTGACGCGGCCCATTCCACTAACTCACACTTTAGCAGCTTTCTGGCATCTCTGCCTTCTCTCGAAAGGGTTGTTCCATGGGTCTCTTCAGTGCGATCAAGAATGCGGTCAAATCGGTCACGGGCGGCGCAGCCACGGTCACCATCGAGTATCCGGCCACGGCCTATGCCGGGGACGAGGTGCAGGTTCGCATCGTCTGCACTTCCACCGGCGGCGAGGTCAAGAGCCAGGGCGTGTTCATCGACCTGCAGGGCGCCGAAAAAGTGAGCATCAAAGGCGGATCGCAGAATAGCTCCGGCGAAAAGCAGGACATCAACGTGGTCAATAACACCTTCAGCCAGGCGTTCCAAATCTCCGGACCGATGGTGCTGGGGGCCAACGAGACGCGCGAGTTCACCGGCACGTTCCGCATCCCCACCGGCCTGCAGCCGTCGTACAACGGCGTGCACGTGCATCACGAGTGGCAGGTCCGCGGCCGGCTCGAAGCCTGGGGCAACGACCCCGACTCGGGATTCAAGCCGATGCGGATTACGTCGAAGACGTAGGGACGGGTACAGACTGGAGGCGACCGCCATTGGTTCGCCCAAGAATCGATTCTGGGGTAATTCATCGACGATGTGTGAGCGGTGGGCGGGCCGAAGGCCCATGACTCGACAGCCCAGGGCGCTAGCCCTGGGTAACTGAGGCCCACAAAAACCATCAAGGCCCAACGGGCCGTGACGAGGCCTGCTATGCCCCAATCCCTTGCCAATGTCCTGTTGCACGTCGTCTTCAGCACGAAGCACAGGCAGCCGTTCCTCAAAGAAGCCACGATTCGAGGCGCGATGACCGGTTACCTGATCGGGACGTTGCAGAACACGTCGCTCATCGTGGGCGCGGTCGAGGATCACGTTCATATTCTGTGCAACCTGTCGCGCACGGTAACGATCGCGCAATTGGTCGAGGACGTGAAGACATCCTCGTCGGCCAGAATCAAGGAAGAAGGACCGGCGCTCCACGATTTCTATTGGCAAAACGGTTATGGCGCCTTCTCGGTGAGCCAATCAAACATGGAACAGGTCAAGCAGTACATCGAGAATCAGGAGGAGCACCATTGTAGGAGGACTTTCCAGGAGGAATTCCGCCTGCTCTTGGAGAAGCACGAAGTCCCATACGACGAACGGTACGTTTGGGATTAGGCCCGAGTCACGGCCCATTGGGCCTTACTGGCGATCGATTGTCCGCCTACCCAGGGCTGGCGCCCTGGGCTGTCGAGTCAAGCACCTTCGGTGCGGAGAACCTCGTCGTGCGTCGTCCGAGCGTGCTAGGCGCTTTCCAAGGTGAGCGAGACTGAGCCCTATGGCAGACGGTGCGGATTGGAGGTCTGAAAGCTCCTCCTCTGAGGCTACAGACTCCGAGCTACCTCACGGAGGGCGATTCATTCCGAAGCCTGAAGTCTGTAGCCCGAAGCCTGAAGCCTTGCTTCACGCCACTTTCCCTCGCAGGCCGAACAGCCGGGCGAGCACGAGCACTACGACGGCCGCCATCACCATAATCAGCGAAACCGCCGTGGCGGCTTCGATTTTGCCCGTGCTCAGCTCCAGGAACACCGTGGTCGGCAGCACCTCGGTGCGCATTCGCGTGGCGCCGGCGAACACCAGGATCGGGCCGAACTCACCCAGCGAGCGCGCCCAGGCCAGCGTGCCGGCGGTCAATAGGCCCCGCAGCGATTCGGGGAAGACCACCATCCAGAACGCCTGACCGCGGCTGCAGCCGAGCGTCAGGGCCACCTGTTCGCGGCGCGGGTTGATCTGATCGAACGTCACCCGCATCGTTCGCACCGCGAACGCGCAGGCGACCATGAACTGGGCCAGGATCACCGCCGGCACGGCGAAGGTCACGGAAAAGCCGAGCTTTTCGCCGCACAGCCGCTCCAGGGTCCAGGGGATTGTCCTGTCGGGCGAGCCGGGCAGCGTCGTCGGCTCCAGCGGCAGCGGAAGCTGGAAGAGAATGAGCAGCGCCAGCCCGATGACGAGCGGCGGAAGCACGATCGGGATGTCGAGCAGCGCATCGACGCAATTCTTGCCGGGGAAGTTGTACCGCGACATCAAATACCCGATCGGCACGGCGACCCACAGCGAGAGGATCGTCGTCAAGAAACAGGAGATCAGGCTCAGCCGGATCGAGTAAAGAATCTCCTCGCTCCGCAGCGCTTGGACAAAGGCATCCAGCGTCGCAAACGAGCCCATCGCTGCCAGCATGCCGACGATCAGCAGCAGATAGATGCCGCCCAGCGCGATCATCCCGGTGAAGAAGGGGATGTCGGACCGCACGTGCCGCGGGCCGTTGTCGCGCGCAGCGGGCGCTCGATCTCGCGCGGCCAGGGCGTCGGTCGTGGCGTCTGTTTGGCTCATTTCTTCGCCGCCGGCGTGGGTGCGACCCATTCGAAGCCGTTGTCCTTGAAGCGCTGCGCCGAGGCGGCGCTGGTCAGCGCGTCGCGCAAGCGATAGAGCAGGTAGCGGTGGGCCGACGAGCGGCTCACGGCCAGCGGCTGCACGGCCACGGCCTCGTCGGCGGCGATGGCGATGACAGCGAGATGCTCGGCCGCTTCGGGCGCGCTTTGCACATTGGAGCGGTAGACGATGGCGGCGTCCAACGAGCCGGCCCGAAGTTGGTTCACCAGCATGTGACCGGCGTCGGCGTGAATGACCGTGTTGGCGGCGTATACCTTCTCGTGGAGACCAAGTCGCTTCAGCAGGTCGTCGGTGCGCTTGCCCAAGGCCGAGTTGACCGGATGGGCAAAGCCGAGCTTCAGCTCGCCGCGGCCCAGGTCCTCCAGCGACTTCAGCTCCTTGGGGTTGCCGTGCGCCACGGCCACCACCAGGTGATTGCGAGAAACATCCACCGACGGCTCGAACCGCTCCTGTACCATGTCCATGTACGCGTGATCGCAGGAGAAGTACATCTCGGCTGGCTGCCCGGCCTTCATCTGGGCCACCAGCAAGCCGCAGCCGTTGTAGACGGGCGTGATCCGCACCCCCTCGCGCTCCTCGAACGCCCGCAGGGCCTCTTCCACGCCCGGCTTGAGCATCGCGCCGATCATCACGGGGATATCCGGCGTCGGCCCGCCCCACGCGTCGGCATCCGCCAGCGGGTCGAACTGATGCTGACGGAAGACCGGCCCTCCCTTGTCCGCGCTGCTGAGATAGCGGGCGAACCGCAACGACGCCGTGGGCAAGCTGCTGCGCTTCAGCACGGCGATGGTCATCGTTTGCTTGGCCGCCGCCAGGGTCTCGACGGGCACGACTTCCAGCTCGAAGACCCGCGCGATCGACTCCCACACGAACCCGGCGTCGGCCGCGCCCAGCTTGATCGCTTGCGCCACCTCGTTCACCGTGCCGACGAACGAGACGCCGGCCGACGCACCCTTCGTGCGGGCGACGAGCTTTTCCCAATGGCCCGATTTGGTCAAAGCAGCCTCGACCGTGCGGCCGATCGATGCCAACTTTGGATTGGCCGTCGCGACTTTAACGTCGGGCCGCAGCAAATCGGCCAGCCCGCGCACCTGCCTGGGATTGCCCCGCGGCACGGCCAGCACGGGAGTCAGCGTGGCGATGGGCAGGGCCTCGGCGACGAGATCGAAGGTGCGCGCTTCCTCCACGTAGGATGCGTCGGCCGCCAGGAACAGATGCCCCCGGTCGGGTGCACTGCGGATCTTGCTCAGCAGCGAGCCGGAGCCTTCGAACTCCAGGTCGATCTTCACGCCATATTCGGCGTAGTAGGCGGCGGCGATCTCCTGGACGGGATCGCGCATGCCGGCAGCGCAATAAACGATCAGAGTCTCGCCGGAGTCGCCCCTGGGCGCGGGCGGGCGCAGCAACCACACCAGCACGGCCACGGCCAGCACTGAGCCCAACAGGATGTTCCAGAAGCCAAATCTCATGCGCTCGGACGTGGAACTTGGAGGTGAATCCGCGCTACACTAGCCCGACGCGCAAGCGAGGGAGGAT
>JBGQHD010000333.1:0-6090 GCA_041497795.1 Planctomycetia bacterium | reverse complement strand
CTCTTGCGGGTCGCTGCCGTGCTTGGCCACCGCCTGATCATGAAAGAAGTTCCGCAGCGCCCCGGAGAAAAGCGGCCCGGTGTGACTATGCGTGCCGGTGATGGCGATGTTCGCGGCGGGGATGCCGGTCTTTTCGCTGGCCGCTTTCCGCGCCCGCAGGGCGACGCCGCGCGGCACGCCGATCAGATCGCAGCAGACGATGGCCGCTTGCACGTCGCCTTGCCGCAGCACGAGCGCCTTGGCCAGCAGCGGGTCTTTCACGCCGGTGCTCAGCCGCTCGCTGAAGTAGCCGCACATGCGGTAGCCGACGGGCGGGGTGATATCGACCACGGCGGCGCCGGCGGAAAACTCCTCACCAACAGCGGTGCGGTAAGGCGAAAGAGCGAAGAGGGTGACGGCGGCGAGGAAGAAGAGAATTCGCATCGCGATACCTCGATCCGTTCGATGTTGGACGTTGGGCGTTGGATGTTCGATGTTCGGCACAGGGAGAGACCTTCGAGCGAGAGCACGATTACGAGTACGAAGGAGACGGCTTGCGCTATGGCTGCCACGCCATGATCGCCGCATCCTCCACCTTCGCCAGCGGCGTGTACGCCGGATGCCGCGATTCCTTGTACGGGCTATTCCGCGCCGCGTTGTAGCAGCAGATCAGCGACCAGCGCGGGTTCTCCGAGCGGTTCTGGTCCGAGCGGTGCAGCAGGTTGCAGTGGAAGAAGAGCGCGTCGCCCGGCTGGGCTTCGATGTAGGCCAACTCGTAGCGCTTCAGGGCCTGCTCGACGCGCTCCAGGTCGGCTCCCGTCTGGTCGCCGGTTTTGCCGTGGTCGATGCGGCCGAGGTGCTGCGAGCCGCGGAGCACTTGCAGGCAGCCGTTTTCCCGTGTCGAGGGGTCGATGGCGATCCAGCAGCTCACCAGGTCGGGCGCCAGGCAGCCGTTGTGGTACCAATAGCCGTAGTCCTGGTGCCACTCCCAGGCGCCGCCGACGCGGGGCTCCTTGAGGATCATCTTGGCGTGCCAGTGGTAGGCCTCGCCGCCGAGCAATTGCTCCACGCGGTCGGCGATCCGCCGCGAGCGGCTGAACATGCCATAGAGGTCGTTGCCCGGCGTGTTCCACAGCGCTAACCGCACCGGCATGCCGGTGGCATCCTTACGGCCGTAGGCGGCCGACGACAGGCCGGAGTCTTGCCGGGCATGCTCCGCCAGGCGGGCGATCTCGTCGCGGTTGAACAGCGAACGCACGAGCACAAAGCCGTCACGCTCGTAGGCGGCCAGGTCGGCGGCGGAGAACAAGCCGGACATAGGATGCCTTCAAGGAACCGCGCAGCGTTTCAACGTGCTCCCTTCAACCTGCCACGGCAGGCTGGAAGCCTACCCCGCGTACCGGGCACGTTTGGAAACGTGCCCCACGCATTATGCCCGCGCCAAGACCTCGATGGCATCCCCCACGCGGATTGTTCCACCCGCGCCGGCCAGTCGCGTGTTGACCGCCAGGCGGTAGAAATGGTCGAACCGCGAGCGCTCGGCCCAAGCGGGCAGCGCCGCCTCGCGGTGCTGGGCAAAGGTTTTGGCGAACCGCGGCCAGGCGTCGCCTGTCGCCGCATCGCACGTCGGCACGATACAGCGCTGGCACGGGTTGGTGCCGGCGAAAACGACTTCGCCGATCCGGAAGCGAACCTCCTGGCCGGCCGGACCGCAGAGCCGATCCTCCCAGAACGGCGGCAACGGGTCGTCGCCCACCGCGTCGATCTCCAGATTGGCGCGAAACCGTCGTCGCGCCTCGTGCTCATCCAGTCCGGCGAACCAGCCGGCCACCGTCCGGAGCGTCGCAGTGCTAACTACCGTCGGGCCGGGCGACTCCAGGTCGTCGGGAAAGCCGGCAGCCGCGTTCTCGATGATTCGCACGCCTTGTTCGAGGCAGCGGGACAGGGCCGCTTCGAGCGCTGTGCGATCGCCATCGAGATGGAAGACTCCGCCGTGGCTGTCGCCACGCAGTTCGACGAATCCGCGATCCAGGTCGAAGCTTGCCCGCAGGCGGTGCACCAGCGGCGTGCGTTTGCCGTTGATGAAATGGCCGTCGGCGTCCACCAGCGCGTAACGGCGATCGTGCCGCAAGGCGCCGCCGGGCAAGACCTCAGCTTGCTCGACCGCGACGGCGTCCAAGGACTTGATTGGATAAATCAGGACGCGGGCGAGTCGAGGGGTCATGGGAGCTTGGTTCCGCTGGCTCTGCGCAGCGCTTGTATACCAAACACCCGCAGCGCGAGCAAAAGGGGCATCGGCACGCTGCACCCTGTCGGCTGGGAGCAGCCGGGGTGCTCACCACACGGCGGCTTTGACGCTCCACGTGCCAAGGCGTACAATTCCGTCGCGGCGGCCGCCGATGAGGGGCCCTTGCGATAGGGGCCTTCGAACCAGGTCAGGTCGAAAGAAGCAGCCTTAAGGAGCAACCTCTAGGTGCAGGGGTCTCTCATCGGCCGCCGGCGTTCTTTACAAAGTGACAAGGTGACAAAGTGACAAGGTGACGAGGTGAGGGGGTGACAGGGTGACCGCGTGAGGTAAACTCACCGAGTCGTCCGGTTACCCCCTCGCCTTGTTACGTTTTCCCTTGTCACCGCCTCATGGATGCATCCAACTACGTCGTAGTCGCCCGGCGGTATCGGCCGCAGCGGTTCTCCGAGCTGGTCGGCCAGGAGCACGTGGCGCGGGCGCTGGCCGGGGCGATCACCAGCGGCCGGGTGGGGCACGCGTATCTCTTTACCGGGGCTCGCGGCGTCGGCAAGACTTCGGCCGCACGCATTCTGGCCAAGGCGCTTAACTGCGAGCGCGGGCCAACGCCCGAGCCCTGCAACGAGTGCGATCTCTGCCAGTCGGTCAGCCGCGGCGACGACGTGGACGTGCTGGAGATCGACGGGGCCAGCAACCGCGGCATCGACGAAATCCGCCAGCTCCGGCAGAACGTCAACGTCCGCCCCAGCCGGGCACGGTACAAAATCTACATCATCGACGAAGTCCACATGCTCACTCGCGAGGCGTTCAACGCCTTGCTGAAGACGCTGGAGGAGCCGCCGGAACACGTCAAGTTCATCTTCTGCACCACCGAGCCGGAGAAGGTGCCGATCACGGTGATCTCCCGCTGCCAGCGGTTCGACTTCGCCGGCATCCAGTCGCGGTCGATCGCCGAGCGGCTGCGGCAGATCGTCGAGACCGAGGGACTAGAGGCCGAGGATGAGGCGCTCGAAATCCTCGCCCGCCGCGCCGGCGGCTCGATGCGCGACAGCCAATCGCTGCTGGAGCAGCTCTTGGCCTTCGGCGGCCAGAAGATCACGGCCGCCGACGTGCACCGCATGCTCGGCACCGCGGCGCAGGGCCGGCTGACCACGCTGCTGGAGCACATCGCCCGGCGCGACGGGGCGGCGGCCATCGGCACGCTCGACGCCGCACTCGCCGAAGGCGTGGACGTCGGCCAGTTGCTCGACCAACTGCTGGGCTATCTGCGCGACGCGATGATTCTGTCGGTCGGCGGGCCGGCAGAGCTGCTGCTCAATACTTCCCCCAGCGAAGAGCCGGTGGTCAAAGCGCTGGCCGGGCAGCTCGGCGTCGAGACCGTCCTGGCGATGATGCAGATCGTCGATCAGGCGCTGGCGCGGATGCGGGTGAGCACCTATCGCCGCACACTGGCGGAGCTGGCCGTGGTGCGGATGTGCAGTCTGGAGAACCTGCAAGACATCTCGCTGGCGATCCGGCAGATGGCGGGCGGGACGGCTAAACTGCAAGCGGTTGGGGTGTCGAGCGCGCCGGGCCAGAGCGTGCGTCCTCCACCGCCGTCGGCGCCGAGTTCTCCGGTGCCGGTTCGCAGTCGCTCTGATGAGGGCGCCCCGGCGCCCGCACCCGCCGCGCCCGCAAAAAAAAATCTCGCAGTTGAGGTCAGTGAGCTAGGTACCACGAACGTGTCTACGGGTGAGGTCTGCGGCGGCACGTCGATCACGCCGGAAAACGTTCGCGAGATTTGGGGGCAAGCGGTTGCCCAGATTGGAGATATGGCGGCGGCCGCCGCGGAGCAGTTTCGCGAGATAGCAATTCTTGCGCCGAACCATCTGGTCGTGCGCTTCCCGGCCCGCTATAAGATGAGCAAGGCGTTGTGCGAGCGGCCGGAAAGGGCCGGCCGCATCGAAGCGACGCTGGCCCAGCTTGTCGGCAGCCGGGTCCGAGTGGAATTCGCGGTGGACGACGAAGCGTCCGGCCCTCAGGCTCCCCCGGCGGCGGTGGCCAACCGGGTGTCGCCGCGCGAACGATTGCGCCAGGTGGCGAGCAATCCCTTGGTGCAGCGGGCGTGCGAGGTGTTCCGCGGCACGCCGCTGCGGGTTGATGACGAGTAGCTGCGGGTTTCTGGAGTGCGGTGACTCGTCACCGCTTTAGGAGTTTGTGCGCTCGCCACGCAAGTGGCGTCCCATGATTCGTGGCCCTCATCCAACAATCCAAAAGCGGCGACTAGTCGTCGCACTCCAAAAAAATGTTCAAAGGCATCGGCAATATCATGTCGCTGATGAAGCAGGCCCAGAGCATCGGCGGCCGGCTCAAGTCGCTCAACGACCAGCTCAAGAGCAAGCGGGCGACCGGCTCGGCCGGCGGCGGACTGGTGGAGTTCGAGGTCAATGGCCTGGGCGAGGTGCTGCGGTGCCGCATCGATCCTTCGCTGGCCGCCAAGGGCGACCGGGAGATGCTCGAAGACCTGGTGGCCGCGGCGGCCAACGACGCGGCCGCCAAAGCCCGCGCCCTGCACATGGAGGCCATGCAAGGTCTCGCCGGTGGCATCGAGCTGCCGGGCATGGAGGATGCCCTGGCCAAGCTGACGGGCATGGCACCGGACGGCGACGAAGCCGAGGAAGCCGGCGGTGACGAAGACGGCGCCGAGCCTGGCGGCGGCGCCAAGCCGGGTTCTGGCTGACGCGATTCGCCAATCGCCCACGAAGCGGAATCACGGATGCCGACATGTCAAGCCAGTCGCTGACGAAACTGATCGAACAGCTCACCAAACTGCCCGGCATCGGCAAAAAGTCGGCGGAGCGGCTGGCGTACCACATCCTGCGGATGCACGAGACGGAAGCGTTGGCCCTGGCCGACGCCATCCGCAGCCTGAAGCAGAACCTGCGGTACTGCGAAACATGCTATAATTTGGCCGAGGGACCGCGGTGCGCCGTCTGCCAAGACGCGTCACGCGATCAGCACATCCTGTGCGTGGTCGAGCAGCCACGCGATCTGATCGCCCTGGAGGAGACCGGCGCCTACCGCGGGCTGTATCACGTGCTGCTGGGGCGGATCGCGCCGCTGGAAGGGATCGGCCCAGAGCACCTGACGATCGACGCGCTCATCCAGCGCGTGCGGCGTGGCGAGATTCAGGAAGTGGTCATGGCCACGAACCCGACGGTCGAGGGAGATGGAACGGCGCTATATATTTCCAATCTGTTGTCGGAGGTTCCGGTGACGATCACCCGGCTGGCGCGGGGAATCACCACGGGAAGCGTACTGGAGTTCGCCAACAAAGAGATGCTGACCGATGCGCTGAGCGGGAGACAACGGTTTTGATTCGCTAAACCGCAAGCGTGGATCGACGCGGGACGGCGCTGACGCGCGTAAGACAACAGCAAACAACGGACAACTGACAAACGACAATGCGTTTCGGACTTGGACAAGAAATGCGCGCGGTGCAGACTCAGCAGCAAAAGCTGATTCTGGCGCCGCGCATGATCCAGTCCATGGAGATCCTGCAGTTGCCGCTAATGGCCTTGCAGGAGCGGATCGAGCAGGAGCTGCAAGAAAACGCGGTGCTGGAGCTGGAAGAGAGCGATCCCGATTTGCCGGACGAGCCGGTCGAGCAGGTGAACCCGGACAGCCCGACCGTCGAGGAAAAAGAGCTGGTCGTTGACGACAAGTCGAACTCCGTGGACGACTTCGAGCGTCTGCTGGAGATCAGCGACCAATGGGGCGAAGACTACTTCGACGAGCGCCCGCGGCTCTCCAGCAACCGCATGGAGGAGGAAGGCGACCGCAAGCACGACGCCATGGCGAACATGGTGAACCGCCCGGAGACCTTG
>JBGQHD010000332.1:0-6091 GCA_041497795.1 Planctomycetia bacterium | reverse complement strand
CGCCGAACCCAAGAGCACCACGGAGCCCAAGAGTTCTGCCGCGCCCAGGCAGACCGATGAGCCACGCAGCACGATGGAATCGCGGCTCGTCGCCGCGGTCATCGCGGATCAGGTCTACCTGAACCTCGAGCACCCGGCCCTGGCCGGCCAGCGGGCCCTGGTCGCCCAGCGGATCGTGCGGGACTGGCTCTTGGACCAGGAGGGCGTGGCCGCGGCCCTCGCCCGCGAGCAGTTGCTTTCCGGTGGGGTGGTTACTGAACTGGAACAGGCCATGCGGCGGTCGTTTCATCCGCGCCGCAGCGGCGACGTGCTGTTCGCGCTGCAGCCGTATTACTTTCACGGCGAGGCCGGCACAACGCACGGCAGCCCCTACTACTACGACACGCACGTGCCGCTGCTGATGCTGCACAGCGACGCCGATCGGCCCGCGCCGACGGGAATCCGTCCGGGCCGATTCGACCGCCGTGTGAGCCCGGCGGCCATCGCCCCGACGTTGGCCAGGTTGCTGGGCATCGACCCACCCGGCGGGTGCGTGGAAGAACCGCTGCGCGAGGTGCTGAGCAAGTGACGAAGCGCGGCGCGATCCCTGGCGAGCGGGGGGCGTAAGCCCTCGTTGTTCTACACATCTCCGATACCGTCTGCATCAAAGACGGATTAGCAAGAGACGGACGATGGCTGGCATGCACCAACAGTTAAGGAGAAGCATCCACAGATTTCGCAGATTACACAGATGCTCGAGGCCGATACCCCCCATCTGTGAAATCTGTGCAATCTGTGGATCCTTCAAGAGCAGCGATGAACTTGCGCAGTACAACGAGGGCGCAAGCCCCCCGCTCGCCGATGATCGCTCGCCGGTGCGCGTTACCCCAGGCCCTTGAAGAAATTCCCCAGCGCGTCGTCATCGTCGTCGGTCTCGTCGTCGGCCGGCGGGGTGACGTCGGTCTTGGGGGGCGGCGGAGCCGGCGGCTTGGGCTTGGGCGGTTTCTTGGCCGGCGGCTTTTCCGCTTCCCCTTCCGACGCCTCAGGCTTGGGCTTGGGCGGCGGCTTGGGCTTGGAGGTCTTCGGCTTCGGCGGCGCCTTGGGCGGGGATTCGGAAGGTGCGGCCGGCTGGCCCAATCGCGACAGGACGTCCATCGCCGCCGCGGCCTCTTCCACGGTGTCTTCGCTGGCGTAGACCGTGGCGTCGGCGTCCAGCAGGTTGCCGTCTGCCTCGTCGAGCTGCTCTTCCTCACCTTGCGGCAGCGGCCGGGCCCTCAATCGGAGACGCGGCGGAGGCGGCGGTCCCTCGCTCGCGTCGCCAGACGCCTCCGCATCTTCCGACTCCTGATCATCGGCCTCCTTCGGGGCTGCGATCCCCGCCAGCCTCAGCCCCAGGGCGATGCGTTCCTGCCAGTGCCGAATCTGCTCGTCGGAGAGGCCCGCCGCGCGCTGGATGGTCATCGTCGCGCCGGCGTTCTCCAAGTCCGGCAGCGTGGCGCTGACGATCAACCGGCCGTTGTCGGCGTAGGTGAAATTGACGACAACCGAGGTGCCCTTTTGCAGGTCCTTGGGCAGGTTTTTGACCACGCACTTGCCAATCGCCGTGGCGTTGTTCCCGCTGGCGTCGCCCCCTTCGATCACGGGAACGGAGACGCTCTTTTGGCCCTCGACGTGCGTCACGAAGCGGCTGCTGTGGGTGGCCGGCAGCACGGTGTTGCGGGGGATGAGCACCTTCCGCCGCGGCCGGTTGGTCCCCGGCTCGATGCCCAGCACGCCCAGGTCGTGCGAGTTCACGTTGGTGACCGAGACGCGCGGCGGTTCGCCGCCGGCCTTGGCCAAGAGCATTCCGGCGTAGATCGCCGCGCCGTGGGCCACCGCCTCCTCGGCCGAGACGGAGCGGTCGATGGTCGCCCCCGACTCGATCTCGAGCATGTTGCGGACCATCGGCATCCGACTCGACCCGCCGCAGAGCAGCACCCGCGTCAGGTCGGTCCAGGCCAGCCCGGCGTCGCGGAGCACGCGCTGCGAGGTGAAGCGGGTGCGGTCGAGCAGGTCGGCGGTGAGCTGCTCAAACTTGTTGCGCGACAAGCGGACGCGGACGGCGTGCCCCGCGTGGTCGAACGAGAACCACACCTCCTGCCGCACGCTCAAGGCCCGCTTGGCGTCCTCGGCGTCCTGCAGCAGCCGCTGGCGGCTGAGGGAGTCTTCGCGCGGATCGACGCCGTGCTCCTCGGCGAACTTGTCGGCCACGAAATCGGCGATGCGGTTGTCCCAGTCGATGCCGCCCAGGAACACGTCGCCGGCCGTGGCGATGGCCTGATAGTTGATGCCGTCGATGAGCATCACGCTGACGTCGAACGTGCCGCCGCCCAGATCGTAGACGAGGATCCGCTCCGACTGTCGCGCGGCCCCTTCCTCGGTTAGGTAGCCCTGCCGCACGCCGTAGGCGATGGCCGCGGCGGTGGGCTCGTTGATGATGTCGATGACGTCCAGGCCGGCGATCCGGCCGGCGTCCTGCGTGGCCTTGCGGCGCGGCTCGTTGAAGTAGGCCGGCACCGTAATGACGGCCTTCTCGAACGGCCCGACGATCAGTTCGGCGTCGGCCTTGAGCTTGCCGAGCACGAGCGACTGCACGACCTCGGGCGGCAGCCACTCGCCGCCGATGGCCCGCGAGTAGTGGGCCGCCCCCATGTCGCGCTTGGCACAAGCGGCCACCCGGTCCGGGTCGGTGCGGGCGGCTTTCACCGCCTCTTTGCCGACGACGACGCCCTCGTCGTCGAACCACACGACGCTGGGCGTGGTGAGGTCGCCTTCGGCGTTGGGGATGGTGCAGGGCCGGCCCTCGCGATCCAAATGGGCCACGACCGAGAAAGTAGTCCCCAGATCGATCCCAACGGCGGGAACAGATGCCTCGGCCATGGACGTCCTGTGAAGAAGTGCCCAGCAGACCCCGTAAAATCAACATAATCGCTGGGTGGGGTTTTGCAAGGAGCAGGCGAGCGTGGTGGACGTCCTGACGGCGACGCGCAAGAAGCCCGGCTTCTCAAAGAAGCCGGGCTTCTGAACCAGCGCGGGCGAAGGCCGGCCCGCAAAATTGACTCCTTTGGGGCTTGTCCCCGAACGCCACCTTGTGCCATATTTCACCACTTAACTTCCGTGGGGTACTCTCCTGGGCTGTTGCAGGGCCGCACAGCGGTGGCTGAATTCCTATCGCAATACATTCCGACGTGGCTGGCCTTTCTGATCGCCGGCCTGGTCCACGCATTTCTGCTGCTCAATGTGGTCGCCGCCGGCGCGCTGGCCTTCATCTGGCTGGAACGCAAGGTGGCCGGCCGCATTCAAGACCGGCTCGGCCCCACGCGCGTGGGCGGCAAGTTCGGCTGGCTGCAAACCTTGGCCGACGGCATCAAGCTGATCGCCAAGGAAGACACCATGCCCAAGGATGCCGACCCGCTGCTGTTCCGCCTGGCCCCTTACATCAGCCTGACCTCGGCGTTCGCGGCCTACATCGTGCTCCCCTTCAGCGACGGCTGGGCCGCGCTGAACCTGAGCATTTCGGCGTTCTTGATCCTGGCCATTCATGCCACCGAGATCTTCGGTGTGATCCTGGCGGGCTATTCGTCCGGCTCGAAGTGGGCCTTGTTCGGCGCCATGCGCGAGGCGGCCCAGGTGGTGAGCTATGAAATCCCGATGGGCCTGTGCGTGGTGGTGCCGGTGATGATCTGCGGCACGATGAACCTCAATACGATCGGCGAGATGCAGGCCGGCTGGTTCACCAACTGGCTGATCTTTCACGACCCGTTCACCTTCGGCATCTTTTGGATCTATATCACCTGCGCCACGGCGGCCGTGAACCGCGCCCCCTTCGACCTGGCCGAGGCGGAGAGCGAGCTGGTGGCCGGCTTCCACACCGAATACTCCGGCCTGCGGTGGAGCCTGTTCTTCATGGCCGAGTACGGCTCGATGTTCGCCGTCAGCGGGCTGGCCGTGATCCTGTTCCTGGGGGCCTGGAACGGGCCGATCCCGATCGCCGAATTTGCGGGCCTCAAAGGGGCCAGCGGCAACTGGGCCTGGCTGTGGAACTACGTCGGCAATTTCATCGGCATGCTCAATTTCATCTTCAAGTGCGTGGCCGGCGTGACGCTGATGATGTGGGTCCGCTGGACGCTGCCGCGGCTGCGGATCGACCAGGTGATGAAGACCTGCTTGAAATACTGCATGCCGCTGGCCTGCGCGATGTTCCTGGGCGCGGCGGTGTGGATCGCCGGCATCCCAGGTGTGGAAGCGCTGCCGGGTATCAGCGGGCGGGCCATGTTCGGGCTGCTGCCACGCCAACAGCCGATCGGCGCGGTGGGAACTGAACCTGCGGTCGCCGCCACGCCGATCACGGCGAGCGGAGCAAAGAATCGCTGACGGAAGTAGTAGGCACACTCCGTGTGCCGTAAGCGTAGAACGGAATTCATTCCGTTCGCAAGCGAGATAAGTGTCAACGAAGTTCGAACGGAATGAATTCCGTTCTACGGCACACGGAGTGTGCCTGCTACGAGGTCAGACGTGGACGCGATCAACTGGCATTCATTCTTCTTTCTGCTCTTCGCGCTGGTGGCCGGCGTGTTTTCGATCGCCGTCGTGGCCACGAGCAACGTCGTGCGCATGGCGTTCTACCTGACCATCGCCCTGGGGGCGACGGCCGGCCTGTTCTTTCTCGCCGGGGCGTCGTTCGTCGGGGCCATGCAGCTCCTGATTTACGTCGGCGGCACGCTGGTGCTGCTCATCTTCGGCGTGATGCTCACCGCCCAGGGACCGTTCGTCAGCATGAAGACGCGCAGCGGCGAGTGGGTGTTCGCGATTATCGCCGGCGGCTCGCTGCTGGCCTTGCTGCTGCAGGCCGCGTTCGCGGTGCCCGAGTGGCGCGGCGACAAGAAATATGCCCGGGCCACGGCGATTACGGGCTCGACCACGCGGCCCGACGGGCAGGTCGTCATCCGGGCGAAGAAGCCCGACGAGTTGCTGGGCACGGAGGTGACCTTTCACGGGATCGACCGTCTCGGCCAGGGTGTCGCCACGGTGCTGGCCACTGCCGAGCGAACGGGCACTTCGGCTTTGACGATTACCTACGAAGAGGGCCGGTCGAAGGCCAAGGATCTGGTCGCCCTCATGCGCGATGATAAGAAACTGGACGTCGAGTTGCCCTCGGGCAGCAGCGGCGAAGGCTACCTCACGGCGGCGGACGGGACCACGATGTCGATTCGTGCCCCGCGGGGCGACACGCCGCCGGGGGAGATCGGTCTGTCGTTCCTGGGCCTGCACAAGGCGGGCTATTTGTTGCCGTTTGAAATCATCTCGGTACACCTGCTGGTGGTGCTGATCGGCGCCGCCTATTTGGCCAGGACCAAGAAGCGGGCGAGCGAGACCACGTAGTAGGCACACTCCGTGTGCCGTAGGACGATTCACCGACTCGGCAGTTGACGGCACACGGAGTGTGCCTGCTACCAAGAGACTGCGATGAACCTGATTTCCCAACCCGTTGGCGTGGCCCACTTCATGGCCGTTGGCGCGCTGATGTTCGTCTGCGGCGTGATCTGCATGGCGACCAAGCGCAACGGCCTGGGCGTGCTGATGGGCATCGAGCTGGTGCTCAACGGCGCGAACCTGAACTTCGTGGCCTTTGCCAGCGACTTCCTGCACGAGGGCGGCAAGTCGTCGCTGGGCCTGGACGGGCAGATGATCTCGCTGTTCGTGATCGTGCTGGCCGCGGCCGAAGCGGCGGTGGCCCTGGCGATCGCGCTGAACTATTACAACAACCACGCCACGATCGACGTCGATCGTGCGGACGAACTGAAGGGGTAGGGTGGGCACTGCGGTGGGCACTGCCCACCGATAACGTGCCTCGTTCCCACGCTCTGCGCGGGAACGGGAGCCCGACCGCTCCGCGGTCCGGCGTTGCGACGGCACGGTGAAGCGAAACGGACCGCAGAGCGGCCACGCTTGTGTTCCCACGCAGAGCGTGGGAACAGGGACAACTGGTGGGCATTGCCCACCCTACGAAAATCGAATGGACGTTCTCCCGAACCTGCTGCTCTTCGCGTGGCTGGCCCCGCTGGCCTCGTTT
>JBGQHD010000331.1:0-6093 GCA_041497795.1 Planctomycetia bacterium | reverse complement strand
CCATGAACCACGACGCCGCCACCGAAGTCTCGCTCCAGCCGGCCGAAGGCTGGCATTGCAGCCACCTCTATTACACGATCGACCGCAGCCGACTGGCCGCCTTTCGCACCAACGAGGTGGTCGCCGGGCGGGACGAGATCGTCGCCATCCTCGACGCCTCGTCGCCCAACGCCCCGCGGCGGATGCAAACTTCCGTCGTCGCCGGGCACAAGGCCGACTTTGGGCTGATGCTGTTGGACCCGGATCCGCTGAAGATCGACGCCGTCCACCAGCGGCTGTTGGCCAGCACGCTTGGCCCGGCGATCCGGCCGACGTACTCGTTCCTCTCGCTGACCGAGGTCTCCGAATACGTGCCCACGGTGGAGCAGTACGGCCAGCGGCTGGTCGAAGAGGGAGAGACGGCCGGCAGCCCGCCCTACACCGCCAAGCTGAAGGCCTATCAGCAGCGGGAGGAGATGATGCGCCGGCAGCGGCTGACGCCCGACTTTCCCCCCTGGCCGTGCACCTGCTTCTACCCCATGAACAAGAAGCGCGAGGTGGGCGAAAACTGGTTCATGCTCGATTTCGCCACCCGCTACAAGCTGATGGCCGAGCACGGCCGCACCGGCATGACCTTCGGCGGCAAGGTGACGCAGCTCATCACGGTGGGCGTCGGCCTGGAGGACTGGGAATGGGGCGTCACCCTTTGGGCCCGCAACCCGGCCTTCCTCAAAGACATCGTCTACCGCATGCGTTTCGACGAAGCCAGCGCCCGCTACGCGATCTTCGGCCCGTTCTACACCAGCTACATCACCTCGCCCGACAAGATGCTGGACCACTGCCGCGTGGGGGTGACACGGGAGTAGGGGTGACAAGGTGAGGTGAGGAGATCCTTAAGGAGTGCTTCAAGAAACTGAAGGGGTTGGTAGCTCAAAGCTCCACGGCTTGGCTGCCGTCGCACCCATTATGCAGCTTCGACGTGACGATGGCCGGTTCGTCTCCGCATACGAAGTCGCAAACACGCTCGACGCGTCTTCTAACCTCGCAGCCATGGACTGGGAAGACTTCGAGCATCTGATTCGCGAGGTGTTTGAGAAAGAATTCGCTTCGGCGGGCGGTGAGGTGAAAGTCACACGCGCGAGCCGTGATGGCGGCGTGGATGCGGTCGTGTTCGACCCCGACCCGATCCGCGGTGGCAAGATTGTGATCCAAGCAAAACGGTACACGAATACCGTCGACGTTGGCGCAGTGCGCGACCTTCATGGAACCGTCATGCACGAGGGTGCGAACAAAGGAATTCTCGTGACGACCTCGGATTACGGTCCTGACGCATACACTTTCGTAAAGGGCAAGCCCCTTATACTTCTTAACGGGGCAAACCTGCTGCACTTGCTTGAAAGACACGGCCACAAGGCCCGGATCGACTTACAGGAGGCGCGTCGTCTCGCGATGAGTCACTCCGTCACGTAGAGCGCACGTACGTTCCGGCAAGCGCAGTTAGACGTAGCAATTAATCAAATTCTCCACATACTCCTGCCGCCCGCTCTTGTTCGGCGTCACGTCGCCCTTCTCCAGCATGTACTTTGAGAGCGTCTCGAAGGTGTGCTTGCCCCCTTCGATTTCGGCGCCGATGCCGGTGTCCCAGGTGCTGTAGCGGTCTTTGACGAACTTGTCGAGCGCGCCATCGGCCCGCATCGCGGCGGCGATCTTCAGGCCGCGGGCGAAGGCGTCCATCCCTCCGATGTGGGCGTGGAACAGATCGACCGGCTCGAAACTCTCCCGCCGCACCTTGGCGTCGAAGTTCAGGCCGCCGGTCGTGAAGCCGCCCCATTTGAGCAGGGCGTGCATGATCGACGTGGTGAGGTAGACGTCGGTGGGGAACTGGTCGGTGTCCCAGCCCAAGAGCAGGTCGCCGGCGTTGGCGTCGATCGAGCCCAGGAAGCCCTGGCTGGCGGCGTATTCGATTTCGTGGTGCACGGTGTGGCCGGCCAGGGTGGCGTGGTTGGTCTCGATGTTCATCTTCACGTGCTCGGCCAGGTTGTAGGCCCGCAGGAAGTTGATGCAGTTGGCCGCGTCGAAGTCGTACTGGTGCTTGGTCGGCTCCTTGGGCTTGGGCTCGAAATAGAACTGCCCGGTGAAGCCGATCTTCTTCTTGTAATCGACCGCCATGTGCATGAAGCGGGACAGGTGGTCCACCTCGCGCTTCATGTCGGTGTTCCACAGGTTCTGGTAGCCCTCGCGGCCGCCCCAGAAGGTGTAGCCCTGGCCGCCCAGCTCCTTGGTCACCTCCAGGGCCTTCTTGACCTGGGCCGCGGCGAAGGCGAAGGAGTCGGCGTTGCAACTCGTGGCCGCCCCGTGGACGTACCGCTTGTTGGAGAACAAATTCGCCGTGCCCCAGAGCAGCTTGATGCCGGTCCGCTGCTGCTCGTCCTTGAGGACCTTGACCACTTCGTCGAGGTTCTTGTTGGTCTGCGCGAGCGAGTCGCCCTCGGGGGCCACGTCGCGGTCGTGGAAGCAGTAGAACTCGGCCCCCAGCTTCGACATGAACTCGAACGCCACGCCAACCCGCTTCTTGGCGTTCTCGACGTTATCGACCGAACCTTCCCACGGCCGCACGGCGCAGCCCGGCCCAAACGGATCGGCCCCCGTGCCGCGAAACGTGTGCCAATACGCCACGGCGAAGCGGAAGTGGTCCTTCATCGCCTTGCCTTCCACCACCTCGTCGGGATTGTAGTGGCGGAAGGAGAGCGGGTTCTTGGACTTGGGGCCTTCGTAGCGGACCTTTTCGACTTCGGGGAAGTAAGCCATGGGGTGGTGTCTCCGTGGAAGGGATGAGATGGTTGGATTGGGCGTAATCGGGCCGACAATTCGACCACACTAGCCCGACGCGCAAGCGAGGGAGAGCAACCGTGGACTCCGGGTCGCGCGCGCATCTCCCTCGCTTGCGCGTCGGGCTAGTGTCGCGGGTGGCACGCCCAGAGCATGGATGCGATGGGCGTGGACACACCGAGCAACGGGGAGCGATCGTCAAGTGCCCACAATTTGCCAGATCGACAGGCGGCGGGCAACTGACTGATGAGCGTCAATCGTGGTCGGCGGGTGGCGGCAGCAACTCCGGAGATGGCGCGGAATCGCCAAACGGATTGAAATGTGGACGCTGAAGTGACTGACGAGCGAGTTGCTAAGCCCCAAACAGTTGAGCTTTGTGAGCCCACGCAAATGCGCCAGCCCGTCGTCGCCGATGCGAGTGCCATAGAGCGAAAGCTCCTCCAGCTTCGTCAGCGACGCGAGTTGGGCCAGGCCTGCGTCGGTGACGTGCGCGAATTCTAGGTGCAGGATCTTGAGTTCCGTGAGCGAAACAACGTGGGCTAAGTGGTTGTCTATAACCCGAGATCCGCGCAGAGAGAGGCTCACGACCTGTTGGCGGCCACGTAAACGCGCCAGATCCGCATCCGACAAATCACCGCGGCTTTCGAAAACGTGCAGTCCCCTCAGGTGCCGTAACTTGAGGACATGGACGAGCGCGACACGCTCGTCCAGCGGCATCCCGGACCACTCCATCTCCTCGAAGTACTCCTTCCCCACGAGTTGCTTGAGCCGTGGATGCCTGTCATCTTCTGCCACGCTGTAGTGGATGACGTGCGCCCTCCGCGGCCGCGTCTTCATGAGTTGTCGATCGCTCTGGTATACCTCCACGGCCGGCTGGTCTTGTTGGCACGCGCCCAGCCCTCAGCCGTCACCGACGTGGAATCGAGCACCAGCCCCGTCAGCTTGGGCAGCCGTAGGCGGCGGAGGTGGTCGTCGGTGAACTCCTCGGTGCCGACCACGAGCGTCTCCAGACAGGGCAAGCTGGCGATGTGCGGCAGGTATTCATCGACGTCGCGGCAGTTGGCCAAGTCGATCAAAGAGATGTTGTGAAGGTCGGCCCCCAGCAGCCGCTGCTGCCAAGGCCCGGCCTCGGCGGTGACCACGCGGCCGCCAAGCCGCTCGATCACCACCCGCCACGCTAACCCACGATCACCGGGATCGCTGGTCCATCCATTTTGTCTACTTCTACTGTTTCACCTCGGGAGCAGGACGTAACCCGTCAAAACAAAGGGCATTACGGATGCTAGCATGGTGTGCCAAGGAAATCGCCATGATCTTGCGACCGAAGCGTGCTAGCTGGAGGTTCCTTGCGGAAAGCGGCAGCTAGCACAAAGTCACGCATCGCTCTCTGACGTTCATCGCAGATAACGCTAGCACGCTTAGTTCCTTTAAGGTCAGATGGTTACGCCTTGTCGGAAGGGTGAAACAGTAGAACTACTCTTCCAGCCGCAGCGGCATCCCGCCCCAGACGGCCGGCCCGCGCGGGCCGGCATAGCCGGGCAATTCGACCGTCGGATCGGCAATCACGCTGCCGGCGATGATCGCCCGCTCGCCGGGCGAAAACGGCACCGGCGTGCCGCTGAGCACCACGACCGGCGACGGCTCGCCCATCAGGACCAGCCGGGTGGCGTGATAGGGGCCGAGCGACTCCTTGCGGTCGATCGTGCCGACCAACAGGATGCCCTTGGCGTCGCCCGGCGGAGCGGTCATCCGCTGGGCCGCATGGCGGCCGATCGCGGCCTGTTTTTCCGGCCGGTCGGCCGCTTTGCGGAACACCCTGGCCAGGTTCTGCCGGGCCTTCAGCACGTCCTCGTCGCTGGCGTCGGCGTGCGTGGCCACTTCCGCCAGACCGCAGAGCTTGCCGTAGACTTCGGCGGTAATGCCCGTGCCGCCGGCCCCGCGGCAAACCGGGCAGCGCTGCGCCGACTCGCGCCCCGTGCTCGAGCGCGTGACGAGGCCGGTGGATTTGCACGTGGGACAGGCCAGCGCATCGCGCGCAGCGGAGACGGCGCGAGTCAACTCCTCGAGCGAGTGCTGCGGGGCCGAATCGCGGGCAGCAGGATTCCGGCGCGCTTCCGTGGGCAAGACGGCGCCGCCGCCCGAGTTGGCCGCGCCGCTGGCCAAAGCCTCGACGTGGCTCGCCGCCGTCAGGCGCGGGCCGCCATCAGGCGCGGCGGCCAGCGGTTCGATTCGAGGAGCGGCCTGCGACCGCGGCTTCGCCGGACTTGCGGCACTTGCCGCGCTGTTGGAGGGCGCAGCGGCGCCGCTGGGACGAGCTGTCGCGGCCTGCGGCGTCTGGGCCGGCTCCTCGCTCGGCGACTGGGCGGCCAGCGGCGGCAGCCAGGGCAGCGGCAGCTCCAGCACGTTGAAGTGAGAGCCGCCCCAATACGTCAGCAGGCAATACCCGGCGACCAGGCCCAGCGCCCCGCCGCCCAACAGTCCGATCACATGGCACGCCACGGTCAGTGCGCTCGTCAAGCGACGCGGCGGCAAGGCGATTACCCGGTCGCCCACCTCGGCCAGCGAGACCTCGCTGACCGGCCGTTGTGGTCCGCTCAGGCCCGCCCGCGCCTCGCGAGCCAACTCTTGCCGCAGCGAGCTGTACGCCCCCGGCGCCGGCTGCCGCAGCGTCGGCTGCATCGAAAACTCAACCTGGCAGTGCGGGCAGATCAGGCCGGAGTACGGCTCGGGCGGCAGCGTCACCTGGTCCCGGCATTTGGGACACGAAACAATCGTAGGCATTGCTGGCTCAGTGCGAAGCGGGTTGGGTCGTTCGCTAAAGCGAGAAAAGGGGCGGGAGTCTAGCTCGCACTCAGCATGCGCGGCTAGAGCGGTTTGCGATCGCCGGCGCCGGAATCATCAGGGGCTGAGATGCCATCGACGGCGCCGCCGTCGCGAGTGCACTCCCAAACCTCCAAGAGCAACCGGTATGCCGAGACGAGCGAATGCGGGCGACGTGAACCCCTCATGATTGGGTGAGCTGCCGGCGATGACGGTTATGCAAGGGCTATCGGGGGCGCCGGCGCACATTCACGCGCCGCACACTAACCCGACGCGCAAGCGAGGGAGAATCGCCGTTCGCCGCGGCGTGTCGCAGCTCTCCCTCGCTTGCGCGTCGGGTTAGTGTCGGAGAAGCCGGCACACGCTGAAACACGGGCGTGCCGCAATTGACACTGCTTCGCGCGGCCCGTATGTTTGTTTGGCTGCTGGCGTTGCCATTCCCGCGCCACTTACTCTGCCATCAAT
>JBGQHD010000330.1:0-6113 GCA_041497795.1 Planctomycetia bacterium | reverse complement strand
CGTTCCAGCACTCGACGCCCGCGGGTGTGTAGCCGATGGCGTGCCACCACCAGCGATTGTGGTTGTAGGTGCCGTGGTGAATGCCGGCGACTTCGCCGAGCTGAAGCGTGTCGATGATCAGGCAGACGTAGCCGTGCGTGGCGAACCACATGCCGTGGTGCTGAAAGGCGGTCTTGTTGCCGTCGCGCCCCTTGCCCGAATGGCCACAGACGTAGAGCACGGCCGGCAGCTTCTCCTTGGGCGCCGGGTTGGGCAGGTAGAGATTGCCGGTGACGTACAAGCCCGGCTTGCTCTGGAAGTGCACGTTCTCGACCGTGAAGGCGTCGCGCTCGCGCTTGCCGGTCACGGTCGCCTTGAGCGGGGTGCGCTCCGGCAGCGGCCAGAGGCCGAGCATGTCGAGGTACTGCTGCTTCAGCTCGGCACGACGTTCTTCCCAGGCTTCCTTGGAATCTGCGCCGGCGAGCACATTCTGACTTAGCGCCCCGGCTTCCTGCGCCAGGCTGCGCTCGATCGCCGCATCGCCGGGACGAGGCTCTGCGGCGGGCAGCGACGTTATGAGTGTCAGCGCCAGCAGAAGTCCGGTGATCGGCAAGCAGGTGCGATGCATGGTGATCTCCAGCGAGCGTGAAAGCAGATCTCGGGCGCCGGGGACGCTCTGGCGGAGACGATCGGACGATCGTGGGCGTCGGCCGGACAGAGGTCCACCGCGGTGGTAGCACCAAGTCTAATCATCAGCCACGCGCGCCGGTAGAGACCGGGTCACGTGGATGAGTCTCTCCGAGACTCGCATTCGCGTCTCGGAGAGACACGGCCGCGTGTCGTGACGGCGCGCATCGACGATGAGGCGATCATTCCTGCGATATTGACCGGCGATATGCAGGCCAGTAGCTTTCACTTGAGCCTTTTCTCAAGATGGAGTCGCCTATGCCAACTCGCCTAAGATTCAACCGCGGCACGTGGTCCCATTTCGCTTCGACCCGTTGCCTCCTGGCGTTGCTTGCCCTTGCAGCCGGCCCAGCCAGGGGCGAGCCCGTCAAGGTGGTGGACTCGAAGGCCGCCCAGTCGGAGAAGCCTCTTTTGCTCATCGAACCGACCGACCTGGCCAAGCAACTGGGCGACCCGAAGCTGCGGGTTCTCGACACGCGCTCGAAGGACGATTACGCCAAGGGCCACATTCCCGGTGCCGTTTGGGTGGACGTGCCCGACTGGCAGAAGCTCGGCAAGAGTGAAGGCGGTTTTCGCAACGCCAGGGCCTGGGGCGCGAAGGTCGGCACACTGGGCATCGGCCGCGATTCGCATGCCGTCGTGTACGGCAGCGCCGTGCCCGAGACGGCCCGCGTGTGGTGGCTGCTGAAGTATCTGGGCCTGACGAACGTCGCGATCCTCAACGGCGGCTGGGACGTGTGGGTGAAGGAGAGACAGGCGACCGATACGGCGTCGCCGAAGGTCGCCGCCACGGAGTTTGAGCCGCGATTTGACAAGGACCGCCTTCAGGAAATCGACGCGCTGAAAGAAGCCTTGGAGGGCGGCAAGGTGAAGGTCGTGGATGCCCGCAGCAAGGACGAGTTCACCGGCAAGGAAGTCCGCGGCAAACGGGGCGGGCACATCCCCGGTGCCGTGCACCTGGAATGGAAGGAGCTGTTGGACAAAGACGGGCGATTCAAAACGCCCGCCCAGTTACAGGCGATGTTCCGCAGCCGCGGCATTCAACCGGACGACACGGCCGCCTGCTACTGCCAATCGGGCGGGCGAGCAGCGGCCGAAGCCTTCGCGCTGGAGCTGGCCGGTCACTCCAAGGTCAAGGTTTACTTCCGCAGTTGGGAACAGTGGAGCGCCGATGCCGATGCTCCCGTGGAAAAATAGCCGGCGTTTTCTTGCCCGCCTGCTCCGCTGGGGCCTGACGAGGCCACTCACGCGCGACACGGAAACCGCCGGCCGTGTCAGCCAACCGGGCTGGGCTGGTTCGCGGACCAAGGCAGACCGCATAGCCCATCGGGCTAAATAGCGCATAGCCCGTCGGGCTAGATGTAGTACTCAGGATTGAAGAGCTTGCTGAGCTGCTGATCGGCGACCGCGCGGGCCCGGGCCGCTGCGTAGAGATCCATGACCGGAACCATGTTGGGCAGCGGCACCGCCTGAGGAAACTGCGGGAACTGTGCCGCGGGCGGTGGGACTTCCGGCTCCTCCGGCGCGCCGTACTCCGGCGGCTGCTGGCCATCCGGCTCAAAGCCCGAAACGTCTTCTTCCCACATGAGTCGATCTCCTGTTCGCGGAGAACTTCTGCGGGAAGTATTCTACTCGTCCGACGCGCCGGAGTTAAAGAGCTGACCGAGCTGGTGCTCGAACACGGCGCGGGCGTGGGCGGCCTGGTAGATGTCGGCTCGCTGAACCAGGTGGGGGCAGGGGCTGCTGCCCGGATTCACCTGAGGCCGAGTCGCCGGCTGCGGCGCCTGGTCCGAAGCTGAGTCAAAGTACGCGGAGATACGGTTTTCCCACATGGTTGGTTCCTTCCCCGGCCCCTTCGCCCCCAGCGCTTGAACTTGGCGGGGCAAAACCGACGCCATCCATAACGACGCCATCCATAACATCGTGTGCCAGCCAGGGGGCGCTTGCACTTTTCTGGGCCTCAGACTGCGCCCCTCGCCCGGTCCACCACCGTGTGTGCTAGCACGACCGCTCCAAACCCTGCCGGCGGTGCGGCAGGCTCGTCTTGACATTTTTGCGGCGGGACGGGTATAAGCGGTGCTATCAATGCTGACCCCATCAACGGGAGGCTGTACGTTTTTCGGCTTTTGCGATACTGACCGGTTGTCTGGAGGTCTCGCGCACCCTGGTCGGCCACCGATGGATCGACGGCTTTTCAGCTCCCAGACATGATTCTCGGGCGGCTGGCCTAAAGAAAAGGAGTTTGTCATGGCTGCGTCAGTTCTGTTGGAAAGGTCTTCTTCCGCCGCGATGCCGATTGGAGGATCGATCGGCGGGTTCCAACCCAGTGCCTTCCCCGGCGGGGCCCCCGCCGCGGCGAATTGGTGCGTCGTGCCCCGCTGCACCCTGAAGTTCGAGAAGACCAAAGACGGCTGCAAGATCCAGTGCCACTGCGACGACGAGGTAGCCTGCGGCACGCTGCAGAACCTCTGCCGCATGTTGTCCGACGGGATGTGCTCTTGCTCCTGTACTCTCAACGGCATCCCTATTTGTCAGTGCAACCTGACGACGGGCATCTGCAAGAGCGAGTACACCAAGGACGGAGTTTGCATCTCCTGCACCTCGGGCGACAAGGCTTGCTGCGCGATCATCCAATCGTGCTGTGAGTGCCTCTCGACGTGCACCGAGTCCGGCTGCTCCTGCTACATCTGCTTCAACAACACGCCGATCTGCTGCGGCACCTGCTAGAGTAGGCGTCTCCGCAGAGGTTCAAACCATGCGGCCTTTGTCTCGACGAGACATGGCCGCTTTTTTTGCGCGCGGCGCGCGCGCCAGGCCCCTCATTTCAGCGCCGGCGCCGCCGCGACGCCGTACTTCAGCTTTCGGCTACTCGGAGACCCGAGGTACTCGATGTGGGCCGAAACGCCCGCCGCCGCGGCGCAAGGGCCAGGACAGGTGATGCGACCTGCGGCGGCTGCTATAATCACCACCGAACAGTGCCAGTGGGGTTAGAATGATGTGCCTTGGCCCGCCTCGGAGAATGCTTATGCGACGCGTGATGGGACTTTCGGTCGTCGTGGCCGCCGTTGTTCTCGCCGGCGGTTATGTCCTTGCCGAGAAGGCGTGGGCAGAGAAATCGCCGGAAAAGAAATCGCCGGAAAAGACTGCTCCCGAAAAGGCTGCCGAGCGCGATAAGCAAGCCCTGACACCGCTGCAGATCTTCGTCGGCGAATGGCGCGGCGTCGGCCAGCCGCGGCGCGGCTCGACGGTCGGATCGTGGATCGAAGAGAGCGAGTGGGCCTGGAAGTTCGAGAAAGGGGCGGCGGCGTTCGTCTTCGCCACGCCGAAGGAGAAGGAGGGCGCCGGCAAGTTCTTCGTCGCCGGGCGGCTGGAGCGCGGCGAGAAGGACGGCCAGTTCCGCCTCATCGGCACGCTGCCCGACGGCAAGACGCAGCTCACCTACACGGGCAGTCAAGAAAAAGACGGGCGGCTGGTTCTTTCGGCCGACGACGTGCCGGAGGGTTCGCCGTCGCGGATCGCCCTGCGGACCGTGGCCGAGGGCCAGCGGTTGCTGATCCTCTACGAGCGGCGGTTGGGCAAGAGCGACAATTATACCCGCTTGGCCGAGGTCGGCTTCACGCGCAAAGGGGGCGATTTCGCCAAAGCCGTCGTGGAGCGCGAGTGCGTCGTCACCGGCGGGGCCGGCACCATCCAGGTCAGCTACAAAGGGCAGTCCTATTGGGTCTGCTGCACCGGTTGCCGCGACCTGTTCAACGAAGATCCCGAGGGGGTGCTGGCCGAATTTCGGGCCCGCAAAGAGGCCGAGAAGAAGAAGAAATGACCGGGTGCCGGAGAACGGAATTCATTCCGTTCGGGCCGTCTGGCCAAGTGGGGGGCGTGTAATGCACGGAACGGAATGAATTCCGTTCTACGATCGGTGTTGCCTCGGTCGGCCCGTCAGGCGAGAATATAGGCATTAACAGAGCCTTGGGGCGCCGCGCGAGCGGAGCGTGTCACCCCGAGCGAAGCGAAGGCCGCGGTAGCCTGACTCTCCGAGTCGGGCAGCCCGACTCGGAGAGTCAGGCTACGGCACGCGGAGCGTGCCTGCCATGAGCGTCCCTTGGCTTCGCCCGGATTGACGGGGCCCCGCCCACGCAACCTCTCTGGCTCGCCGCGCCCTGCGGTGCGCGGTTTCCGATGACTCGCTGCGCCGAATCGGCCAGAGGTTGCGGATGCCCGAGGGCATGAAAGACGAGGAAGTGGGCGATCTCGCCGGCACGCTGCCGGAGGTCCGCACCTGCGAACAGAAGCTCGGCTACGTCTTCCGCGAGCCGCTGCTCTTGCAGGCCGCGCTGACGCACGCTTCCGGGGCGCCGTATCGGCTGGCTTCCAACGAGCGGCTGGAGTTTCTGGGCGACGCCATTCTGGGGATGATCGTCTGCGAGCTGCTCTATCATCGATACCCCAAGCATTCGGAAGGGGACCTGACGAAGATCAAGTCGGTCGTCGTCAGCCGGCAGACGTGTGCCCGCATCGCCCACCGGCTGGAATTGGACGAGCACCTGGTGCTGGGCAAGGGCATGACCAGCACCCACAAGCTGCCCATGTCGCTCTTGGCCGGAGTGTTCGAATCGCTGGTGGCGGCGATCTACCTCGACGGCGGCATGCCGGCCGTGCGGGTGTTCGTCGAGCGGACGATGGAAGAGGAAGTCGATGTGGCGGTCGAGAGCGAGCACGGCCACAACTACAAGTCGCTGTTGCAGCAGTTGGCCCAGCGGGAATACAACACCACGCCCACGTATGCGCTGGTCGAAGAGCGCGGCCCGGACCACCGCAAGTCGTTTAGGGTCTCGGCCCGCGTCGGCGGCCAGGAATACGCGCCCGCCTGGGGAGCGAACAAGAAGGAAGCCGAACAGAAGGCGGCCTACAACGCGCTGCACGCCCTGGGCGGCACCAGCGACGAGGAGGACGGCGCTGCGCTGACCTCGGACGCGCTCAGCCCGCAAACCCAGACCGACGTTGTGGCGGACGCCGCGTCAGAGGTTGAACCCCAGTGGCCGCCGACTCCCGTGGAATGACCGCGGACAGGCACACAAGGATGGGCAACCACGGACGGGCCAGGATGACCGCTCACCTCGATCGACCAGTCCCGACGTATTCTTGGTCGGCTCAATACGCGCGCCGGAAGGCCGCGGCCCAGCGCTTCGGCAAGACCGTCTTCGAGCTGCCGCTGGCGAGGCATCTGCGCGATATCGTGCTCGCCGCCGTGCCGCCGCGGGGGCGAGTGCTTGAGGTCGGCGCCGGCGAGCGCAAGATTGCGAGGCTGCTGGAGCAGCATCGGCCCGAGGCGCGTTATGAATCGCTCGATATCGATCCCCACGGGCTAAACGACTACCAGGACTGGTCCGAGATCGCAGGCGCGTACGACTGCGTGCTGGCCCTGGAGGTCATCGAGCACCTGCCGCTCG
>JBGQHD010000329.1:0-6139 GCA_041497795.1 Planctomycetia bacterium | reverse complement strand
GTGCCGCGTTATCGTGCCGCGTTATCGTGCCGCGTTATCGTGCCGCGTTATCGTGCCGCGTTATCGTGCCGCGTTATCGTGCCGCGTCATCGCTTACACTTCTATCGTGCGCCGGCCTGCTTCTTCGACGCCGGCGGCGGTGCAATCAGGCCGATCCCCGCGTCGCACTTCTTGCACACCCGCTCCTTGGCCCCCTCGGCCGTGCGCCGCGTGTGGGTCTTCGTGGCCTTGCCGCATTGCGGGCACACCAGCAGCACGTTCGACCAGTCCAGCGGCATTTCCTTCGACAGCCGCCCCCCCTGGGGATTCCGCTGGCTGCGGCGCATGTGCTTGTAAACCCGGTTGACCCCCTCCACGATCAGCTTGTGCTGCTGGGCCAACACGCGCAGCACCTTGGCGCGAGTGCCTTGATCGTTGCCGGTGATGACCTCGATCGTGTCGTCGCTGCGTATGTGCATGACTGTTTTCCCGCTGGCCCAAGGGAGGGCACTGGAACCACCGCCTAAACCACTTCGGCCGCCAAACTGACGATCTTGGCGAAGTTGCGTTCCCGCAGCTCGCGGGCCACGGCGCCGAAGATCCGCGTGCCGCGAGGATTGTTGTCGTTGTCGATGAGCACGATCGCGTTGCTGTCGAACCGCACGTAGCTGCCGTCGGCGCGGCGGGTGGGCTGCCTGGTGCGGACGATCACGCCCTTGACGATGGAGCCTTTCTTCATGTCGCTGCCGGGGATCACGTCCTTGACGCTGCAGACGATGATGTCGCCCAGCCCCGCCACGCGGCGCCGGCTGCCGCCCAGCACTTTGATGCACATGGCCTCTTTGGCCCCCGTGTTGTCCGCGACGGCGAGCCGAGTTTGCATTTGAATCACGTTGACGCTCCCTCCACGACCTCCGGCTCTGGGACCACGCCCTCCACGCCGCGCGACTGGATGACCACCCGCACCAGCTCCCAGCGCTTCAGACGCGAGCGCGGACGCGACTCGATGATCTCCACGGTGTCCCCCACGTGCGACTCGTTCTTCTCGTCGTGGGCGATGCAGATCGTGCGGCGGCGCAGCTGCTTCTCGTACCGCGGATGCCGGATGGTGCGGGCGATTTCCACCCGCCGCGTCTTCTGCATCTTGTCGCTGGTCACCACTCCCACGAAGACTCGCTTAGGCATGGGCCGTCTCCTGCGCCGGGGCGCTGCGGCCCGCGCGCTGCGTTTGCAAGGTGAGGATGCGGGCGATCAGCCGCCGTTGCTTGCGCATCTCGCTGGGGGCGTCGAGCCGCTCGGTTTGGGCCCGAATCCGCAAACGAAAGAGCGTGTCCTTCGTCTCGTGGAGCGTGGCCTGCAACTGCTCGTCGCTCATTTCGCGTAGTTCATTGATCTTCATCGGTTCACCTGCCATCCACCGGCGCCGTAGCTGAACTCGCCAGAGTTCAGTAATCCCCGAAGTCTGGCGACTTCGGCTACGTTCCCGCTTCGCCTACGTTCCCACCTGGCGGCGAATCATCCGCACGCGCACCGGCATCTTATGGGCCAAGCGCGAGAAGCAGAGCCGGGCCGCTTCCTCGCTCGTGCCGCCGATCTCGAACAGCACCGTGCCCGGCTTGACCACGGCCGCCCAATACTCCGGTTCGCCCTTGCCTTTTCCCATCCGCGTTTCCAGCGGGATCGACGTAATCGGTTTGTGGGGAAACACCCGGATGTAGAGCCGCCCCTCGGTGCGCAGGTATTGCGCCGCCGCGATGCGGCCCGCTTCCAGCGTCTGAGCGCTCACCCAGCCGCCTTGCGTGGACTGCAGACCGAACTCGCCGTGGACGACGCGGTTGCCCCGCGTGGCGTTACCTTTTAAACGCCCTCTTTGGCTTTTTCGGTGCTTGACTCGCTTGGGCATCAGCGCCATCGGGTTCTTCTCCGTACATGCCTTGGTTGATCCACACTTGGACGCCGATGTGGCCCTGGGCCGTCAGCGCCTCGGTGAAACCGTAATCGATCTTGGCGCGCAGCGTGGACAGCGGAATCGAGCCGGAAATCTGCTTCTCGCGCCGCGCCATTTCCGAGCCGCCCAGCCGACCGGCGAGCTGAATCTTGATGCCCCTGGCGCCGGCTGCGCGCGTGGCCTCCATGGCCCGCTTCATCGTGCGGCGGAAGCTGGCCCGCTTGGTCAACTGCTCGGCGATGTCCTCGGCCACGAGCTGGGCATAAATCTCCGGCCGCGACAGCTCCTCGATCTTGATGTTGATCCGCCGGCCGATCAGACGCTCGAGCTCTCCCTGCAGGAGCTCCACCTCTTGGCCCTTGCGGCCGATGATGATGCCGGGCCGGGCCGTGAAGAGGATCACCTTCACCTCGTCGCGCGTGCGCTCGATCTCAATCTTGGAGATGGCCGGATACTTGGTGCGGCCCTGCGCGTCCTTCTTCAGCTTGATGTAATCGCGGAGTCTCTGGTCCTCGTACAGCAGGTCGGCAAACTCCCGCTTCGAGGCGAACCAGCGGCTCTTCCAACCGATCATTATGCCGGTGCGAAAGCCCGTGGGATTGACTTTTTGGCCCATAAGTTTCGCTTCGCTCCAAATCCGAAATCCAAAATACGAAATCTCAAACGAACTCAAAATCCGAAATCCAGAGCACCCAAACGACGTCTCTGTCATTCATTCTTTTGGATTTGTTTCGGATTTCGTGCTTCGTGCTTCGGATTTCTTACTCCAGGGTCACGTGAATGTGCGACATCCGCCGCACCACGAAGGTCGCCATGCCGCGCGAGCGGGGACGCAGCCGCTTGAACATCGGCCCCGGATCGACGCGGGCTTCCGTCACCATCAACGTCCCGACCGACGGCGCCCGGCGATCCTCGGCGTTGCCCACCGCGCTCTTGAGCACCTTCTCCAGCATCCGCGCCCCCCGCTCCGGCTGGTACCGCAGCAAGGCCAGCGCCTCGTCGGCGAACTTGCCGCGGATGATATCCGCCAAAGCGCGAACCTTCCGCGGGCTGATGCGGGCGAATCGGTGCGACGCCTTGTAGGCCTTGGATTCAGCCATGTGGATTGACTCCCCGCTACTTCGCCGGTGCTTCCTTTACAGTGCTCTCTTTACAGTGCTTTCTTTATTTCGCCGGTGCTTCCCTCTTCCCCTTGCCGCCGTGCCCGTGGAACGTGCGGGTCGGGGCGAACTCGCCCAGCTTGTGACCGACCATCTCCTCGGTGACGTACACGTTCATGTGCCTGCGTCCGTTATGGACCATGAAGGTGTGCCCGACAAACTCCGGCACGATCGTGCACCGCCGAGCCCAGGTCTTGACCGGCTCCTTGGCGTGGCGCTGGTTCAGGCGCTCCACCTTCTCGAACAACTTGGGGTCCACAAAGGGACCCTTCTTGAGCGATCGTCCCATGGAAAGTCATCCCGTCTTACGACGAACAAATCCTCGGTGGTAAGTCTCGTGTTTACGTCCCCGGCAGCTTGAGCTGCCCATATCGCCGCGACTTCCGCCGGCGAACGATGGCCGCATTCGACGGCTTGCGGCGCTTGCGCGTGTGGCCGCCCTTGGCGAGCTTGCCCTGGGGACTGCACGGGTGGCGGCCACCCTTGGTGCGGCCTTCGCCACCGCCGTGCGGGTGGTCGATGGGGTTCATCGCCGTGCCGCGCACGTAGGGGCGCCACCCCAGCCAGCGGTTACGGCCGGCCTTGCCCACCACGATATTCATGTGATCGCCGTTGCCCACCGTGCCCATGGTGGCCCGGCAGCTCGAGGGTACGCGGCGGATTTCGCCGCTGGGGAGCGTGATCTGCGCCCACTCCCCCTCGCGAGCCATCAGCGTGGCGGAGATCCCGGCCGAACGGCAGAGCACGCCGCCCCGGCCCGGCTGCATTTCGATGGCGTGAATCGCCGAGCCTAGCGGAATCTTCCGCAGCGACATGCAATTGCCGACCGTGGGAGGCGATTCTTCGCCGCTGAGCACTTGCTGGCCCTTCTTCAGCCCTTCGGGGGCCAGGATGTACCGTTTTTCACCGTCGGCATAGTGCAGCAGGGCGATCCGGGCAGTGCGGTTAGGATCGTATTGGATCGAATGAACGATGGCGGGGATGCCGTCCTTGTTGCGGCGAAAATCGATGCTACGCAGCATTCGCTTGTGCCCGCCGCCGCGATGCCGCGAGGTGATCTTGCCCTGGTTGTTGCGGCCCCCCTTGCGGCGTTTGGGCTTCAAGAGCCGCTTTTCCGGCTTCGCGCCCTCGGTCAGCTCGGCGAAATCGCTGACGCTGGCCCCGCGGCGGCCCTCGGAAGTCGGCTTGTAGCGTCGAATACCCATGATTTCTCATCCCCATCAGCCGGGCTGCTGCGGAGCAGCCGGGCTGATTTTGCGCTTTAGAAGAAGTCGATCCTGTTCTCCGCGTGCAGCGTCACAATCGCCTTCTTCCAGTCCTTGGTCCTGCCGACGCGGAACCGCGTCCGCCGCGTCTTGCCGTGCCGCGTTTGCGTCCGCATTTTGAGCACTTTCACGTCGAACAGCGCCTCGATGGCCCGCCGCACGTCGTCCTTATCGGCGAACCGGCTGACCTCGAAGGCGTAAGCGTTGTTGCGGGTCGAGCGGTGCATGCCCTTTTCCGTCACCAACGGTCGAAGGATCACCTGGTGCGGCTCGAGCTTCAGTGTCTTGGTCGCTTGCGCGGGCATCGCGGCGTTTCCTTGCTAAACTCTCACCGTACGGCCGTCATTCTGAGCGAAGCGAAGAATCTCCGTGTTTGGCGAGTCCTCGAAGACTCTTCACTGCGACCCTTCGCTGCGCTCAGGGTGACACGATGACCTGGCTCATGCCGAGGCCGCCCCCTTGGCGGTCCGCTGGCTTGGCTGACGTTGCTTCAGTTGATCGAGCGCCGCCCTGGTCACCAGCAGCCGCCGCGGCCTCAGCACGCACAGGGCGTTCAGGTCGCCCACCGGCGACACCGACACCTTGTCGATATTGCGCGCCGACTTCCACAGGTTCAGGTCGTGAGTTTCCGTGGCCACCAGCACGCTGACCCCGCCCAGTTTCAGCGCGGTCAGAATGCCGGCCATTTCTTTGGTCTTGGGGGCGGCGAACGACAGTTGATCGATCACCACCACCTCTTCGTCGCGGATCTTCGCCGCCAGCGCCATCCGCGTGGCGGCCTGCAGGGCCTTCCGCGGCAGCCGATACGACCAATCCCGCGGACGCTTCTGCTTGGCATGGCCGCCGCCCCGCCGAATGTTCGTGCGGCGCGAACCCGCGCGGGCGTTGCCGGTCCCTTTCTGGCGATACATCTTCTTCGTGGTGCCGGCGACCTCCGACCGGGCCTTGGTCTTGGCCGAGCCCTGCCGCAGATTGCGCTCGTACATCACCACGGCGTCGTGCAACAACTGCCGATTGATGTGCGGGGCCAGATCCTTCGGCTCGATGTCGTACGTCGCGACCTGGTTGCCCGTACGATCGTATACCGGAAGCTTGGCCATAAGTCATCTCAAACGATAACGCGGTTTCGGCACACGGTCTTAGGGCATCACCCGGCGCAAAGCGCGCGGGATGAAGGACGGAGCGCAGAGCGGCAACCGCCTTCGCCACGAACCGCCTCTTGTCGCCTGCCTCGCTGTCCGGCCGCCTGACTTCACTATCTGCTCGGCCCGCAACTCACCTCTTCCTTCGGCCAGAACCACCATCGGTCGCCGACCCCTTGGACGACGGCCTGCTGGGCGTGACGTTCGTGGCGTGGGGTCGCGGACGGGACCGTGGGACGAAAAGCGACGCCCCAAATTACCCGTCTCGCCTCCGAAGCATACGGACCTCTTTCGACTCTTAACCGCATTCTTCCGCGTAGCTGAAGTCGCCAGACTTCAGGCTGTCGCGGACAAAGCCCGAATTTCTTGCGAATTCGGCTGCATCGCCATCGCTGAATCCCCACCGCTAACGGCTGGTGGCCTTGATCTTGATGTCCACCCCAGCGGGCAGGCTCAACTTATTCAGGGCTTCGATCGTCTTCGCGGTAGATTGTACAATGTCGATCAATCGTTTGTGCGTGCGAATCTCGAACTGCTGCCGGGCCTTCTTGTCCACGTGCGGACTGGAATTCACCGTGTAGCGCTCGATCCGCGTCGGCAGGGGAATGGGACCGTGAACCTCCGACCCGGTCCGCTTGGCCGTAT
>JBGQHD010000328.1:0-6154 GCA_041497795.1 Planctomycetia bacterium | reverse complement strand
CCTCGACGCTCGCCGCACGTTCAATAGCCGATCATGCCGCGGAGCATGAACGTGTTGTCCGGTTCAAAGACTGCGCCGCCGCTGCTGTACTCCAGCCGGCGATTGAAGACGTAGCCCAGCTCCACCAGCATGGTGGGGCCGTACTTCTCGCGATGCTCCCAGCCGACGGCCAGGCGCCAGTCGTGATAGTTGGCTTTGTCCGGCAGGCCGCTGGCGCGCTCGATGGCCCAGCTTCCGCCGCCGAACTCGCCGGCCACGTACCACCAGTCTTCACAGCCGCCACAGCAGCAAAACCGCTGGGCGTACTTGGGCCGGGGCAGCACCAGCTCCAGCCGCGTGTCGGGGTCGGGGGTCCAGATGACGCCGCCCAGCGGAAAGAACTGCACGTCGTCGCGGTCGAGATAGGCGACGCCGGCGGCGAACCGCCACACGGGCGACATGGTGTAATAGCCGACGACGCGGGCCCCCAGGCGGAAGGCGTCATCCGTGCCGTTCTCGAAGTCGCTGTACAGGCCGGGCGTCAGCCCCAGCTCGACGGCCCACTCCCGCGAGAAGGGAGTGACCCATTGGATGTCGAGGTAAAGATCGTGAAGCTGCGACGGCAGGTCGGTCGTGGTCGGGCCGTTGAGCAGGTGCAGCGCGTAGCCCGGCGTCAGGGTCAGGAGCGAGTATTCCGAGATCGTCGGGAAGACCCACTTCGACCACAACTCCAGGTCGATGAAGCCCAGGTCGTCGCCGCCAAGCCAGGTCAACTGGCCGCGGACGGTCTCCAGCGGACGTCGTGGCGGGCAGGAAATGGTTTCGGGCTGCGGAGCGCCGGCCCCTTCCGCGAAATTGCCGATGCTTTGCTCGGGCGCGACGACGTTGGGATCCAGCGACGACCCGTACGAATAACCGGAGCTGGTATATTGACGGTTCAGAAGCCCGGCTTCTTGGAGCAGCCGGGGGTCTCCCCTTTGGCCCAAGTTGGGGGCGACGTCTTCGCCCCAGACCGAGCCGCCGCTGAGCTGCTCCGGCGTTCCCACGCGACCATAGGCGCCGGGCGGCACGGCCGTGCGGCCTCCGGCGACCGGCGGCGGAGCAAAGACATTCGCCCCTCCGGCGGCGGCGGGAGGCGGCCCTTGCGCCGCGGCGGAGCCGGCCAGCACCAGCGTCAGCAGGGCCGCGCTGCCCATCCGGGCAGTCGTCGTAAGTAGCTTGGTGCGGCTGGACAACATGGGATTCGAGAGTCGGAGAGCTAGCGTCCGTGCCCGGAGCGGGCATCAGTAGGCGAGGCCGGCGCGAAGCATGAGGGTATCACCGAGGTCGAGCCTGGCCCCACTGTGGTACACCAGCTCGCGGTTGAACACGAAGCCAACCTCGGCGAACCCGCTGATGCCCCGCATGCAATCGACCGGCTTCCATTCCATCCCCAGGTACACGCGGATATCGTTGTAATCGACCGAATCGCCCACGCCGCCCAAATGTTCGATGGTCCAATTGTCGCCCCCGTACTCGCCGCCGACGTACCACCACAGCGAGCTGTTGCCGTAGGTCGTGAGCCGCTGAGCTAGCTTGGGCTGCGGGAAGATTAGCTCCCAGCGGACGTCGTCGTTGGGCGTCCAGACGGCGCCGCCGGCGGGCAAGAGCTTCACCTTGTTGCGGTCCAGGTACACGATGCCGGCGGCGATTTGCCAGCGAGGGCTCAACGTGAACACTCCCAGCGCGCTGCCTTTGATGCGAAAGCTCCGGGAGTTGATATCGTTGAAGTCGGTGTAGATGCCAGGCCGAATGGCCAGGCTGGCGCCGAACCCGGGCGTGATCTGCGGGTTCCAGGCGAAGTCGAGCCAGGCGGAGTACGTGCGCGGAGGCAGGTCCGTCGGCGGCGGGGCGGCGGGGCCGTCCCACCACTGGACGGCGAACCCCGGCGTGATCAGCACCGGCGCCCCGCCGGGCATGGTGGGCACGCCGAAGGTGGCGCTGATCTCCAGTTCGTCCAGCCCCAGGCTTGGATCGCTGCCGACGTTGCGCGACAGCATCGTATACTCGAGCTTGACCTGCTGAACGACGCGAAACCGCTCGTACACCGGGCCGTTTTGCCAGGTCGGATCGACCACGGCGTCGCCCTGATAGGCGAAGGGATCGGTCTGCGGCAGAAGCGAAGGATCCTGCGGGCCGAACGGATCGGAATACGGGTCGAAGCCCGATGCGTCGATGCTGGCTTGCGGCTGGGCCCACACGCCGTCTTGCGGGATCGTGCCCACTTGCGCCCAGGAGGTCGCCGAGCAGAACCAGGCCGCTGCCAATGCCAGGGACGAAACCGTTTGCCTCATCACTTTCCGACCTCTGGAGGGTTCGGTCCGTCAAGACACGAAGGCTCGGTTCAATAGCGATGGGCCGAAAGGGCGTCAAGGTCGAACGAAACAGAATGGCACACTAGCCCGACGCGCAAGCGAGGGAGACTCGCCGATTGTCATCCTGAGCGAAGCGAAGGATCACGGGTGGCGCCGCGAAGATTCTTCGCTTCGCTCAGAATGACATCCTCCCTCGCTTGCGCGTCGGGCTAGTGTCGGGTTGCTACGGATGCGGCCCCAGCCGCTGTTCCATCTGCTGCTGTTTGGCCAGGATTCGGCGAATCCAGCGCTTCTCGCGCGGCCCTAGCTTGGAGACGCCGAAGTATTGCTTGGCGAAGGCCATCTTGTCGGCGCAGCGAATCCGGTCCCGCGGCGCGGAATACGCCAATTGAGCCAGGTCTTTCACGAGCCAGCGTTGCCGGAAGCGCCGCCGGTGCTGCACGCGCTGCAGGTCGATCAGGTTGACGTGAAACTCGCCGGGCGCGTTTTCCTTGATGAAGAAATGGCAGCAGTACAGATCGCGGTGGTTGTAGCCCATCTGATGGAACTTGGCCGCCACGGACGCCACTTCGCCGATCAGTCGCCGCAGGTCGCCGTCGCGGGGGGACGGGCCGGCCTGGCCGCAGGCGCGAAACCGCTGCCGCAGAAAGTGATCCAACTGCTGGTAGCCGACCAGCTCTTCCGTGAGCACGAACGACTCCAGCAGCCCGTCGCGGTGCAGCTTCTCGCCGAAGGCGATCAGCCGCATGGCGGCGATGCCGCCGCGGGCCAAGCGAGCGACGTTCCGCGCCTCGACCCGGCCGGGCGTATCTCCCGGACCGGCCCCGAAGCGCCCCCGCAAGCGGGTGCTCGTCGTCCGCACGTGGTGCTTCTTCAGATACGCGCCGCGATGAGCCGCGCCGGGGTGCGCCAGGTCGAGCCGCCAGTTTTCCCGGTCCGGTAAGGCCCGCAACAACCGGCCCGCCGACGTGTCCATCAGGGCCTCGAAGTTCGCCAGGCCGGCGGCCTCGAGCTGCGGGCGGTAGTGCCGGTCGATCCACATCGTGCCGGCCTGCAGGATTTCCAACCGCTGCACGGCGCGATGCTCGGAGGTGTCGCTCTCGCGGATTTCCCAGATCTTCCGCCGCTTCAGCAGCCGCGCGACCACCTCATCGACGAGCGAGCGCACCTCGCCGATCCGCGCTTCCAGGCCCGAATCGGCCAGGTAGGCCTCGAAAAAAGCCTCGACGTCCTGCTGGCTCGCCAGCCGCGGGGGCAGCGTGGCCAGGAGGGCCCCCAGATCGGCCGCCCGCTGATGCAGGGCCACGCGGCGGGCCCGCGCGGAGCGCTGAAAATCGAGGAACGCGAAGCTCCAGCCTGCCCCTTCCCGCGCGACGTGAATATGGTTGGAATACAGATCGGGCTGACGGAACCTGGCCGCGTGCAGCCGCGCGATTTCGCGGCCCAGCGCCGCGAAGAACGGCCGCCGGCCGGCCGGATCGGCCGGCAGATCGCCGCCGGCCAGGTAACAGTTGAGCGGCTGCGTGCCGGCGAGGTCCTCCAGCACCAGCACTCCGCAGGGCAATGGCCAGCCGCGCTGCACGCAGGCGATCGGCCGCGGACAGCGAAAGCCGGCCGCCCGCAGTTGCCGCAGCATCTCGAACTCGGAGCGGGCCTTGGTCCACAGGCCGCGCCCGGCGACGAGATGGCCCAGTTGATAGCGGAGCGGCGTGAGCTTCTCTCGCTTGATGTACACGCTGCGGACGGAGCCGTCGTCGCAGGTGAGCTGGCGGCGGATGGTGACCCGGCCGCGATGGGAGGTGATCAGCCCTTCGGTCACGCCCGGCGCCACGCGGCCTTGCATGGCGTCGAGGCGATGCGCCGCGACGAGCGAGACGAACTCTGGATCGATCCAGTGAAAGTCTCGCACCGTCAACTCCTTGCCGGTCCTAGCACCCCGCTGCTCACCAGCAGCCGGGGTGCTGCTAGAGTGGGGCGGAAGAATAGCAAAGGCCCTGGCAGCGGACAACGCGGCTTGCGGCAATCATGCTAGCGGCGATGCTAGTGGCGATGGCGGCAGAATCGCGGTGGCAACCGTAGCTGAACTCGCCAGAGCTCAGAGCAACGTGCGGTTCGCGAAGTCTGGCGACTTCGGCTACTGGGACAGCGCCGCCCTCACGCTTCGCTAATCAGGTCGCGATTGGCATTAAAGCACAGCCAGCACACCGCCGCGACGAAGTGGATGATCGCGAAGGTAAAGAGCACGGCGTCCCAAGAGCCGGTCCAGCCCAACAGCTTCGGCACCAGAAGGGGAAACGCAAACGCCCCCAGGTTGCCGCACATGTTCATAAAGCTGAACACCGTGGCGACATGCCGGCCGCCCAGGTCCATGCTCAGTGCGTAGGCGCACGGGCCGCTGCACGAGGCGAAGAACGTCCCGGCGCTGATGGCCAGCACCGCCAGCATGGTGCCCTGGATGAAGAACGCCCCCACGACGAGTCCGGCGCAGCATACCAGCGTAACGGCCGAGAAGTACTGTCTCGCGACCCGCCGGCTGCCGGTCCGTTCCAACAGCCAATCGGAGACCGCGCCGCCCGTCAAGGAGCCGAAGACCACTCCTAAGAGCACAAACGAGTTGAGCAATCCTGACTCCGCCACGCTCACGCCGCGCGTTTCTTGAAGGTAAGTCGCGAACCACGTGGCAAAGAAGACGTATCCCGCGGCTCGGCAAAATTGCTGCACTCCGATCCACCACATGGCAGGGCTGCCGAGAATGATTGCCCAGGGGACCCGCTCGCTCGCTGAGCTGGATCGGGCGACCGCCGCCTGAGCCGATGCGGGCGAGTCATCGCGCCCGCCGATCGGCGGTAAAGATGCGGGGCGGATGGCAGCCAGTTCCTTCTCATCAACCCAGGAATGCTCCTCGGGCGAGTCGCGAAACCAAAGCCAGAATCCAACCGCCCAAAGAATGCCGGGCAACGCGTAAAGGGCGAAGGTGGTGCGCCAGCCGATACCTTCCACGAGATAACCGGTGATGGCCGAGCCGAGGGCCCCGCCTGCCGACATGAAGGCGGCCAGTAACCCGCAGGCAACGGAACGGCGGGTGAGCGGGAACCAACGGGTGATGGTGGTGGTGGAAGCGGGAAAGATACCGGCTTGACCCGCCCCCATCGCCAAGCGCACGCCCACCAGGCTGGCGAACCCGCTGGCGAGCGCCAAGCACCCGGTTGCCGCCGACCAAAGCACGGAAAAGACCGGCAGCGCGCGCCGCGAGCCAAAGGTGTGAGCCAGCCAACCGGTCGGCAGTTGAAAGAGCGCGTAGCTGAGGAAGAATAGCGCACCGATCCAGCCCATCGCATCCTTATCGATGTCCAGCTCTTTGCGGATCGTGCTCTCGGCCACTCCCAGCGAGATGCGCTGCACGTAGGCGATGGTCGCCGCCAGGCAGAGCCAGACCAGGACGAGGTAGCGGACCATGTCGGCGGCGAGAGGCGGGAGGGTTCAGGGGCCAGGAGCTAGCGGGTTGGAGTCCCGCATCGGAACGAGTGAGGAGTCAGGTTGTCCCGAGAGCGCACAAAAAAGCCGCCACGACTCGCGGCGGCATTGTCTCACGACCGTCTTCCGTAGCCTGACTCTCCGAGTCAGGCCGTTGGTCAGTGCCCGACTCGGAGAGTCAGGCTACCGCACGTAGCGTGGAGGGCAACCGCGACTGATGCCCGCCGTCGCCCCTCCTGAACCCCGAACCCTGAACCCCGAACCCTCGTCCGCTAACACATCGGCTCTTTCTTCTCAGTGATGTTCGGGCACTGCGGGGCCATCTCCGCGTTCAACTCGGTGAACGG
>JBGQHD010000327.1:0-6159 GCA_041497795.1 Planctomycetia bacterium | reverse complement strand
TTCCAGCAGCGCGGCCAGCAGCTCATCGCGCACCCACAAGCCTGGGAAGCGATACCAGAGATAGTGCGAGGCGCTGATCGACAGCCAGCCGAAGATGCCCATCAGCACGACCACGGCCCAGCGCACGGCGAAGCCTCGCGGCGCCAACAGCGAAACAATGCCTGCGGCAATCAGCGCGCCGAGGATGTTCGAGGCAATCTCGCCGCCGAACTGCTTGCCGCCCATCATGTCCTCGCCGGTGGGGCCGACGATGATCCAGCCGTTCGGGCCAGCCTTGTAGCGATCGTTGACCTCGTTCATCACCCGCTCTTTTTCCTCGGCCGATAGGTCGCTGAGGTTCGCCGGGTGGTCCGGAAAGCCGTAGATGCCCGGCTCGAGCTTTTGCCCGCGCACGAAATCAGCCGCCGCCGTTTCGCTGGGCAACGTGCTCATCGTTCGCGCGCTCCACCCGAGCACCATATGCTCGAAGGCCCCCGCTCCAAAGACCAAGAGGCCCGCCACGATTCCCGCCGCCAGGACACGCACGCACATGCTGCAGCCCTCCCCATCAGGTTTGCGCCCGCCGTGGCCTGGTGCCATTCCGTGCAAGGAATAACGACGATGATTTCGACGCCCGCCAGCGCGAGCGCCCGTTGCATGCCGGGTTACTGCGGCTCCGCTTGCCGCGCCTGTTGCTCGGCCAGCTTCTCGTTGCGCAACTGCGCGAGCAGTTCGTTCCGCCGGGCGATCATCAGCCGCACCAGCGTCGTGACGGCGATGAATGCCGCCACTGCTAGCAGGACTCCGTCCCAAACGCTCATCGGGCACCTCCGTGCGTCCGGCCGCATTCTAATCCATGCTTCCGCGCGCGGGCCAGCGGAGATTGCGACGTTCGACGAGTCAGCAAATCGCCTCGCCGGTTGGCGCTCATTTCCCCCTCGCGGCTTGACTTGGGCGGTCGGCGGGTTAGTTTGGCGCGCGACGCAGCACTCCGCCGTTGCCCGACTCTTCTGGAGAACCGCCATGAAGCTGCCCTGCCTTCCACTCGGCCGTTGCATCCCGGCCGTGACGATTTGTTGCCTGCTGATGGGCTTGGCTTCCGCCACGCGCGCAGCCGACGACGACGGCTGGATCACGCTCTTCGACGGCAAGACGCTCAAGGGCTGGCACAAGAACCCGGCGCGAATCGGCCACGGCACCGGCGGGCAGTGGACGGTTGAGGACGGCGTCCTCGTCGGCCAGCAGGACCCACCCGGCAACGGCAACGGCGGCATCCTGCTCACCGACCGCAAGTTCGGCGACTTCGAGCTCGTGATCGACATGAAGCCCGACTGGGGCGTGTGCAGCGGCCTCTTCCTGCGGAGCAACGACCGCGGGCAGTGCTACCAGATGATGGTCGATTACCACGACGCCGGCAACGTCGGCCACATCTACGGCGAGGGGGTCGGCGGCTTCAACAACCGGCCGTTCGTCATCGACGGCACCACCGAAGGGGGCAAGCTGAAGGCCCTCAAGGCCAAAGACAGCGGGCTGAAGATCCCCAAGGCCTACAGTTGCTCGGGCGACGACTTCGTAAAGGCCTGGAAAGTGGGCGATTGGAACACGGCCCGCGTCCGCTTCGAGGGGGGCAAGTACCCCAAGATCACCACCTGGGTCAACGACGTGAAGGTCAGCGAGTTCGACGCGGCCACGTACGTCAGCCCCGACTACGACAAGGAGAAAACGGCCAGCACCCTGGGCACCGAAGGCAGCATCGCCGTGCAGGTCCACGGCGGCAACGGCTGGCCCAAGGGGGCGACATGCCAGTGGAAGAACATCAAGATCAAGCCACTGAAGTAGCAGGCACGCAAAGTAGTAGGCACGCTCCGCGTGCCGTAATGTGGCCGTCTCGCTCCGCGAGAGGGACGTGGGGTAGGGTTCCAGCGTCGCATGCCGCGGCAGGCTGGAAGCCTACCCGACAATGTCAACCCACAGCGCTCCGCCGCAGCCGGGCTGGTGGCTTAGACGATGATGCTGGTCAGCGACACGAATTCCGGGTCGCCGCGCAGCGGGTCGAAGTCCGGCTCGTCGATCACCTTGTAGCGGAAGCTGTCGTCCAGCTCGATGGCGAAGGCCAATTGCCTGATAGCGCCGCGTTTTTCGCCGGCCAGGCTCAGGTAGCAGGCCAAGTTATAGTGCAACAGCGGCATCGACGGTTGCACGTCGATTGCCCGCTCCATGGCTTCGATGGCCAGGTGAATTTTGCCGGCCCGCTTGTAGCACCAGCCGAGCGCCAGCCAGATTTGGACGTTGCTGGGGGAGAGGTCGGCCGCGTCCTCCAGATGGGTCAGCGCCTCGCGATGCCGCCGCAGCGCGCGCAACGCCTGGCCGCGCAAGAATAGTGCCTGGCCGCGGAACGTGGCCGGGTCGGTGATGCGGTCCAGGGACTTCAACGTGTGCTCGGGCATGCCGAGCTCGAGGTAACCCTCGGCCTCGAGCAAAATCCGTCGCGTGCGGGTGCGGTCGCTGCGTGACACCGTTGCGTCTCCACTCCACTTCAATTCTACGCCGTGAATGCTCGGGCGTGATCGACCTATTCTACTCAGCGGCGTAGCCAGCCCCAATGACTGAAGCACAACTTGTTTCCCAAATGACTGCCAGCACTCCATTAACGTCGGCCAGGGGACTTTGCCGGGCACGTGGACATCGCGTGTGATAACGGTTGGGGCGCGCGCGTGGCGGCGCAAGGCCCATCCGTTTTAGAAGCCCGGCTTCTCGGAGAAGCCGGGCTTCTAAGCCGCGCGTTCGCTGCGGTTGACAGCCGCCAAGGGCACTCTCTACGATGGCTCGCTTGCTGGCAAGCCCGTCGTCGGCTCGTGCGTTCCACGCCACCTTGGCGCGAGTCGATCGTTTACTCTCCAGCCTCGCCGCATTCCCCAGGTCCCCTTGCCATGGCAGTACCCAAACGCAGACAGTCCAACTCGCGCACCAATCGCCGCCGTTCCCACGACGCCAAGAAGCCCAAGCAGCTCCAGACCTGTCCGCAGTGCAGCCACGAGGTGCCGTCACACGTCATCTGCCCCAAGTGCGGCCACTACATGGGCCGCAAGGTCGTGGAGACGGAACAGGCGTAGCTGAGCCTGTCCGAATCGCTTTTTCAGCACCCCGGCTGCTCGCAGCAGCCGGGGTGCTTGTATCACGGACCTCACGGCCATGAGCAAGATCGCCTTCCTCTTTCCCGGTCAGGGAGCCCAGGCAGTCGGCATGGGCAAGGAGTTGGCGGCGGCGTTGCCGGCGGCCCGGTCGCTCTACGACCGGGCGAGCGGCATCTTGGGCTACGACCTGGCCAAGCTGTGCTTCGAAGGTCCGGCCGAAGATCTGGATACGACCATCGTCAGCCAGCCGGCGCTGTTCGTGACCAGTCTGGCCGCCCTGGAGTGGATCAAGAAGAGCTCGCCCGACGTGGTCGCGAGCTGCCAGGCGGCGGCCGGCTTAAGCCTGGGAGAGTACACCGCGCTGGTCTTCGCCGGCGTGCTGGATTTCGAGGATGGCGTGCGGCTCGTGCAACGGCGGGGAGCGGCCATGCAAGAGGCCTCCGACGCCACGCCCAGCGGCATGGTCAGCGTGCTGGGGGCGGAGCTGCCGCAGGTCGAGGCCCTGTGCCAGGAGGCGGCCCAGGGGCAGACCCTGCAAGTGGCCAACTATCTGTGCCCCGGCAACATCGTAGTCTCCGGCAACAACGCCGCCTGCGAGCGCCTGGCCGACCTGGCGGAGAAGCACAATGCCCGCGCCGTCCCCCTGGCCGTGGCCGGGGCGTTTCACACGGCGATCATGCGGCCGGCCGACGAACGGCTGGCGGAGGCGCTGCGGGCCGCGGCGCTGCGCAAGCCGCGGCTGCCGGTCATTTCCAACGTGGACGCCCTGCCGCACGACAATCCGGAAGACATCCGCCGCCTGCTGGTGCAGCAGGTGATTCAGCCCGTGAAATGGGAAGCCTCGATCCGGTATCTGTTGGCCCAGGGTTTCGATCAGTTCTACGAGGTCGGCCCGGGCCGCGTGCTGCGCGGCTTGCTGCGGCGGATCGACAGCAAGCTGGCTTGCGAGAACGTGGAGTGTTGAAGCAATGACGAATGACGAATGACAGAATGACGAATCGCGAGCCCGCCGGCTCTTCGTCATTCTGTCATTCGTCATTCGCCCTTGGGACTTCCATCATGCCCGACGCTGCCCCCCACATCACCGTCGATCTTTCCGGCCAGACGGCCATTGTCACCGGCGCTTCGCGGGGCATCGGCCGGGCCATCGCCTTGGCCCTGGCCCGTAGCGGCGCGAAGGTAGCCTGCGTGGCCCGTGGCGAAGACAAATTGAAGGAGACGGTGGACGCCATCACCGCCGCGGGCGGCACGGCCATGGCGCTGGCCTGCGACGTTACGCAGCGGGAAAGCGTGGACCAGGTCGTCGAGAAGGTCGTCGAAGCCTGGGGCAAGCTCGACATCCTGGTCAATAACGCCGGCATCACCCGCGACACGCTGCTGCCGACCATGGAAGACGCCCAGTGGGACGACGTCATCCTGACCAACCTGCGGGGCACGTTCCTCTTCACTCGCGCGGCCACCAACAAGATGTTCCGCAAACGCTACGGCCGGGTGATCAACGTCTCCAGCGTGTCGGGCATCCGCGGCAACAAGGCCCAGACGAACTACTCGGCCTCCAAGGCCGGCGTGATTGGCTTCACGCGCAGCGCGGCCCTGGAGTTCGCCGGGCGGAACGTCACCGTCAACGCGGTGGCCCCCGGCTTCGTCGAGACCGACATGACCGCCGTGCTGGGCGACGTCTTCAAGGACGAAGCCAAGAAGCGCATCCCCGCCAAGCGCCTCGGCCAGGTGGGCGACGTGGCCGAGTGCGTGCTTTTTTTGGCCAGCCCCGCCGCCAGCTACATCACCGGGCAAGTCATCGCCATCGACGGCGGCATGTCGGTCGGCATGACGGCCTCGGCGTGAGTGATTAGAATGCATGGACCGTTCCGCCGTGCGCCGTAGCCTGACTCTCTGAGTCGGGCGTCCGACTCGGAGAGTCAGGCTACGAAGCGCACAGCCCGTCCTTGGCGCTCGCCGCGACTGACCGATGCCGCTGATTCAACTCGACCGTCTCTCGCGCCGTTTCGGCCGCGTGCAGGCCTTGCGGGAGGTGACCCTGACGTTGGAGCGGGGCACCATTGGCCTGGTCGGCAACAACGGCGCCGGCAAATCAACGCTGCTCAAGATCCTCTTGGGCCTGCTCCCGCCGGACGAGGGCGAGGGCACCATCCTGGGGCACCCCATCCGCCGCGCGGCGCACGAAGTCCGCGGCCGAATCGGCTACATGCCCGAGTCGGCGGCCGTCGTGCCGGGGCTCAAAGGCGTCGAGTACGTCACGCTTTCCGGCGACCTGTACGGCATGCCGCACCGCGACGCCCGGCGGCGGGCCCACGAAGTGCTGAGCTACCTCGGCCTGGGCGAGCTGCGCTACCGCAGCCTGGACGAATACTCGACGGGCAACTTGCAGCGGCTCAAGCTGGCGGCGGCACTCGTCCACGATCCTGATCTGCTGCTGCTGGATGAGCCGACGAACGGCCTCGACCCGCCCGGCCGGCAGGCCATGCTCCGGTTGATCGAGGACCTGATCGCCGAGACAGGCAAAAGCGTGCTGCTGTGCACGCACCTCCTGGGCGACGTCGAGCGGCTCTGCCAGCAGGTCGTGCTGCTGGACCTGGGCGCGGTGGTTTTCACCGGCCAGATGGACCAGCTCCGCCAGCGGCACATGAACCGCTTCGAGCTGGCCTGGCGCGGCGACGGCGAGGCGTTCGTCACGGCACTTCAGCGCAGCGGCGCCAGCATCGTACCAAGCGAGCCGACGGCGGCAGACCATGCGGCCGTCGATGTGCCCGAGGGTTGGCGGACGAGCCAGTTCTTCGAGCTGGCCGGGCAGCACGGCGTGGTGCTGCTGCACTTGAAGCCGCGGGAGGAGAACTTACAGGATCTGTTCTTCCGCATGACCTGTAAGGCGGACACTCCTGTCCGCCAACGCTAGTGCCGTGTTCGCGCGGAAGCCGGCGATTTTCCGCGTGGCAGCCCGCAGCCACAGCAATGCAGCGGAAGAATGCTTCTTGGGCGGCGGACAGGAGTGTCCGCCTTACGCTCCGGCAGTTGCCTTGACCCTGGC
>JBGQHD010000326.1:0-6162 GCA_041497795.1 Planctomycetia bacterium | reverse complement strand
GGGGCCCCGCGGGGCGGCCGCGGGGCCCGCCCCCCGCGCCCGCCGCGGCCCCCCGGGGGCGGGGGGCCCGGGGGGGGGGGGGGGGGGGGGCCGGCGCCGCCCCGCCCCCGCGCCCCCCCCCCCCCACGCCGCTGGAATCCCTGCCTCCCGCCTAGTCGCGCGCGGCCGATTGGAGTATCTTACTTCGCAGCAGCAGAGTATCTTACCACCAGAGTTCTGAACGCCAGAGTTCTGAGGTCATGGCGCCGCGGGAAGTCGGCGCCCTGTCGCGGCCAATTTGTACCAGTGAGGCGCCACGGTGGTGGATCAACAGCTTCATCTGCAGGAAAAGGTCGAGCTGGCTCATCTGGAACCGTCGGTCTGCGTGCAGCCCAGCGCATCCATTCGCGAGGTGCTCGGCCTGCTGAAGCGGCAGTCGGCGGGAAGCTGTTTGGTTTGCGCCAAAGGCAAGCTGGTGGGCATCTTCACCGAGCGCGATGCCCTGAAGCTGCTGGCCGCGGGCGGCGACCTGGACCGGCCGATCGAAACCGTGATGAGCCGCGATCCGGCGACCGCGCGCTCCACCGACAGCGTGGCCTCGGCGATCGAGAAGATGTCTCGCGGCGGCTATCGGCGGCTGCCGGTCGTCGATGCCCAGGGACAGCCCGTGGGCGTGATCGGCGTGGCGGGCATCGTACACTTTCTGGTCGAGCACTTTCCTCAAACCGTGTACAACCTCCCCCCCAAGCCCAATCCGGTCATGCTGGAGCGCGAGGGGGCCTAGTCAGGCTGTGTTGCTCGCCCCCGGCAGGACGAGATAAATGATCGAGGACAGAGACGTCTTCCCTTTAGCCCCCACCCATGGTCACCACCGCTAAACCCATCAAGGATATCGACGCCGCCACAGTCCGCTTTTGCGGAGATTCCGGCGACGGCATGCAGTTGGCCGGCGGCCTGTTCACGAACACGTCGGCCCTGGTCCCCAACGACGTTGCCACGTTTCCGGACTTTCCGGCCGAGATTCGCGCGCCCCGCGGCACGAAGGCCGGCGTTTCCGGGTTCCAGGTGCGGTTTGCCAACAGCGAAATCCAGACGCCGGGCGACGAGCTGGACGCCCTGGTGGCCATGAACCCCGCGGCGCTGGTCACGAATCTGAGCGACCTGGTGCCCGGCGGCATCCTGATCGTCGATCAGGAGTCGTTCGAGCTCAAAGACCTGAAGCTGGCCAGCCTGACGAGCAACCCGCTCAGCGACGGCACGTGCAGCGGCTACCAGCTCTTCCAGGTGGAGATGACCAAGATCACGCGGCGAGCGGTCGAAGGCACCGGCCTGGGGACCAAAGACGCCGACAAGTGCCGCAACTTCTTCGCCCTGGGCCTGGTCTATTGGCTCTATGACCGGTCGCTGGAGTCGACGCTGCGGTTCATCGAGTCGAAGTTCTCCGCCAAGCCGGAAATCGCCGAGGCCAACCGCCGCGCGCTCATGGCCGGCCACCACTACGGCGAGAACACCGAGGCGATGGCCAGCCACTTCCGCGTCGGCAAGGCCAAACTGCCGCCAGGGAAGTACCGCAACATCACGGGCAACACGGCGCTGGCCTACGGGCTGATCGCCGCGTCGAAGCTGAGCGGCTGCAATATCTTTTACGGCAGCTATCCGATCACGCCGGCCAGCGACATCCTGCACGAGCTGTCGCGGCACAAGAACTTCCGCGTCCGGACCTTCCAGGCCGAGGACGAAATCGCCGCCATCGGCGCGGCGATCGGGGCCTCGTATGCCGGGCACATGGGCGTGACGGCCTCCAGCGGGCCGGGCATCGCGCTGAAGGGCGAGGCACTAGGCCTGGCTGTGATGACTGAGCTCCCGCTGGTGGTGATCAACGTGCAGCGCGGCGGCCCCAGCACGGGCCTCCCCACGAAGACCGAGCAGGCCGATTTGTTCCAGGCGGTGCTGGGACGCAACGGCGAGTGTCCGCTGCCGGTAATCGCCGCCCGCAGCCCGGCCGATTGCTTCAACGTGGCCATCGAGGCCTGGCGGATCGCCACGCAGTTCATGGTGCCGGTAATGCTGCTGACTGACGGTTACATCGCCAACGGCTCGGAGCCGTGGCTGGTTCCCGAGGTGGCTTCGCTGCCGCGGATTCCGGTGAAGCATCCGCAAGAATCCAACAACGGCGACGGCTTCAAGCCTTACCTGCGGGATGAGAACTTGTCGCGCCCCTGGGTCATCCCCGGCACGCCGGGCCTGATGCACCGCATCGGCGGCCTGGAAAAGCAAGACGTGACGGGCAACGTCAGCTACGACCCGGCCAACCACGAGCACATGATCCGCACGCGGGCCAAGAAGGTGGCCAACGTCGCCCGCACGATCCCCAAGCAGGAGGTCGCGGGGCCGATGAGCGGCCGGTTGCTCGTGCTGAGCTGGGGCGGCACCTATGGCGCTTGCTCGACGGCCGTGGCCCACGCCCGGGCCGACGGCGACTCGGTCGCGCACTGCCACCTGCGGTACCTGAACCCGTTCCCGTCGAACTTGGGCGACATCTTGAACCTGTACGAAAGGGTGCTGGTCCCCGAACTCAATCTGGGACAGCTCCGGACGCTGATCCGCGCCAAGTACCTCGTGGACGCCGTCGGCCTGAATAAGGTCCAGGGGCGCCCCTTCGCGGTGCGCGAGGTGTTGAGCAAGATCAACGAGCTGGTGAAGTGACTGTAGTAGGATGGGCTGTGCCCACCAAATGCGCGTTGATGTACGTTCATGGTGGGCACAGCCCACCCTACTTTGACAAGCGACGGATTCATCCCCACGTGCCATGAGCACTCAAACTCTTCTGCCGGTTCTGACTCCCAGCGATTACGCCAGCGACCAGGAAGTGCGCTGGTGTCCTGGCTGCGGCGACTATTCGATCCTGGCCCAGATGAAGAAGGTCATGGCCTCGATCGGCGCGTCGCGCGAAAACACGGTGTTCGTGTCGGGCATCGGCTGCTCCAGCCGGTTCCCGTACTACATGAACACCTACGGCTTTCACACCATCCACGGCCGGGCGCCGGCCGTGGCCACGGGCGTCAAAGCCACCCGCCCCGATTTGCACGTGTGGGTCATCACCGGCGACGGCGACGCCCTGTCGATTGGCGGCAACCATCTGATGCACGCCATCCGCAGAAACCTGGACATCAATATCGTCCTCTTTAACAACCAGATTTACGGCCTCACCAAGGGGCAATACTCGCCCACCTCGCCGCTGGGCAAGGTGACCAAGAGCACCCCCATGGGGGCCATCGACAACCCGCTGCACCCGCTGTCCATCGCCATCGGCTGCGAGGCCACCTTCGTCGCCCGCAGCATCGACGTAAACATCAAGCACCTGGGCGTGGTCCTGCAGCGGGCCGCCGAACACAACGGCACGGCCTTCATCGAGGTCTACCAGAACTGCAACATCTTCAACGACGGCGCGTTCAGCTACGCTACCGACCGGGCGACCAAGCTCGACACCACGCTGGAGATTGAGCACGGCAAGCCGATGATCTTCGGCAAGGACCGCAAGAAGGGCATCCGCCTCAACGGCATGACGCCGGAAATCGTGGACCTGGGCGGCGACATCAAGGAAGACGACCTCTTGTTCCACGACGAGAAAGCGGCCGAGCCGACCCTGGCCTACCTCTTGAGCCGGATGCGGTACCCCGAGTTCCCCGAGCCGATCGGCGTCTTCCGCGCCGTGGAGAAGCCGCAATACGACCAGCGCATGAATCAGCAGATTCAAGAGGCCATCGCCAAGAAGGGCGAAGGCGACTTGGCCGCGCTGTTCGATTCCGGCGACACGTGGACGGTGGAATGACCAGGAGTCAGGGATCAGGAGACAGGAGTCAGCAAGCCTGGCTCTCGTATCCTGCCCTCCTGCGCTCACTCCTGACTCCTGACTCCTGACTCCTGACTCCTGACTCCTGACTCCTGCCATGATCTGTCCGCATTGCGAGCACGAGAACATCGACGGGGCGGATGTCTGCGACGAATGCCAGCAGCCGCTGGACTACCTGACCGACCCGCAGCCGGCCACCGATCTCGAGCAGCGGCTGCTGGAAACGCCGCTGCGACGGCTGATCCGCGGGGCGATGAAGCCGATCACCGTCTCGCCCGGCACCCCCGTGGGCGAGGTGCTCAAGGTGCTGGTCGAGCGCCGCATCGGCTGCGTGCTGGTAACGGAGCGAGACAACCTCGTTGGCATCTTCAGCGAGCGCGACGCGCTGATGCGGCTCAACGTCAACGCCGCCCGCCAGGCCAAGGCGCCGGTTTCCGAGTTCATGACTCCCAATCCCGAGTCGCTCGACCTCGACGATAAGATCGCCTTCGCCCTGCACAAGATGGACGTCGGGCACTACCGCCACCTGCCGCTCTTGGACGACGGCCGCGTGGCCGCGATCATCTCCGTGCGCGACATCCTGCGGTTCATCACGGCCGGCCTGGTGGCGCGAGTGTAGCCGCCAGTGAGGAGCCAGGAGTCAGGAAACAGGAGTCAGGAGAAGACACAACCAGCCCGGCAGGACAACGCAGCCAAGGTGCTGACTCCTGACTCCTGACCCCTGACAACCATGCTCTACCACAACGTCTGCCTCGAGTCGTTCGGCTACACAATCCCGGACGAGATTATCACTTCGGCGGAGATCGAGGCCCGGCTCGAGCCGCTCTACAGCCGCCTGCGCCTGCCCGAAGGCCGTCTGGAGCTGATGAGCGGCATCCGCGAGCGCCGCTTCTGGCCCGCGGGCACGCTGCCGAGTGAAATCAGCGTGACGAGCGCCCGGCGGGCGATCGAAGCGGCAGACATTGACCCCGGCCACGTCGGAGCGCTCATCCACGGCTCGGTTTGCCGCGATTACCTCGAGCCGGCCACGGCTTGCGGCGTGCACCGCCAGCTCGGCTTGCCGCGGCGTTGCACGATCTACGATGTCTCCAACGCCTGCCTGGGCATCGTCAACGGCATAATCCAGGTAGCCAACTTGATCGAGCTGGGTCAGATCCGCGCCGGCCTCGTCGTCGGCACGGAGGGGAGCCGGCAGCTCGTGGAAACGACGATCGCCCAGCTCAATCGCGATACGTCGCTTACGCGCGACGACGTCAAGCTCGCCCTGGCGTCGCTGACTATCGGCTCGGCCAGCGTGGCAGTTCTCTTAGCCGATAACGAACTAAGCCGGACGGGCACTCGCCTCTTGGGCGGCATCGCCTGGGCCGACACCGAGCATTGCGAGCTGTGCCGCAGCGGCCACGACGAGGCCGCGGCCGACGGCATGCGGCCGCTGATGAACACCGATTCCGAAGCCCTGCTGGCCCAAGGGGTAACCGCCGCCAAGGAGTGCTTCGGCGAGTACCTGGCCCAGTTGGGCTGGCGCGCGGGCGACATTCACAAGACGATCTGCCACCAGGTCGGCCGGGCGCACCGCAAAGCGCTCTTTGCCGCCTTGGAGCTGGACGCCGAGCGCGATTTCAGCACGGTCGAATATCTCGGCAACACGGGCAGCGCGGCGCTGCCGATCACGGCCGCCATCGCCGCCGAGCAGGGCCGCCTGCGGCGCGACGACCAGGTGGCGTTCCTGGGCATCGGTTCAGGAATCAACGTCGTGATGCTGGGCCTGCAGTGGCAGGAGAGCCGGGTCGGTTCCGGCGGCCCATTGACTGCCCGCAGAGCAGGCGCAGCCGCACTCGCGTAAGGCGGACACTCCTGTCCGCCGCCGAGACGACGCCGCCAGGCTATACTACGGCGGACAAGAGTGTCCGCCTTACCGGGAGCTCTCCATGAAGAATCGCGTGGCATTGGTCACCGGCGCGGGACGGGGAATCGGTCGGGCCGCGGCACTGGCGCTGGCGCGAGAAGGCGCCCGCGTGGCGGTGACGGCCCGCACTCAGAATGAGCTCGACACGCTCGTCGAGGAGATTCGCTCGGCCGGCGGCCAGGCGCTCTCGATTACGGCAGATCTAACGGATCGTTCCGCGCCGCCGGCCGTGCTGCGAAAGGTGCAAGAAGCCTGGGGACCAGTCGAAATCCTGGTCAATAACGCCGGCATCGGCAGCAGCCAGGACCCTCGGCCGCTCGTGGACTACGACGACGCCTTTTGGGACCTGACCTTCGCGGTGAACGTCACCGCCCCGTACCTGTTCACGAAGCTGGCTTTGCCGAGCATGATCGAGCGCCGCTGG
>JBGQHD010000325.1:0-6164 GCA_041497795.1 Planctomycetia bacterium | reverse complement strand
CGCCCGGCCCACGATCAGCGCTTCCTCCAAGAGCAGCGGCCCACGCTGCAAGCGTTCCCGCAGGGTCACTCCCGCGACCTGCGGCAGGATGATCGCCAGGCGCTGGCCGTCGCGGCCCACGTGCAGCGGGGTGGCCAGCCAGGGACTGCCCAACCGCTGGAGCAGCGCGGCCTCGTATTCCGTCCGCGCGAGCTTGGCGGGGGATGCCGCCCCCGCGTCGATCAGCTTGATGACGACCGGCCGGCCATCGTCGATCTGGGCGCCGTCGTAGACGCCTGGCCCTCGCGGCGCCCCGACGATGAACCTCGCCGCGATCGATTCGCCCTGCGGCGATTCATCCCTGACTCTATTCTCGCCCGCCGCGGGCATGTTGCGAACCCCCGAGTGCAGGTGAGCGGCAATGCCAGGAAGACCTCGGCGGTCCCTTTCGAGTTCTGTTGGCGACCAATCGGAAGTGTTGCTCTCAGCAGCGGCGTCTGGGCAAATTTAGCTCGCCGGTTCGTCCGCTGCCCGGGCGGGCACGCCCCAGGGTTGAAGCTGTAACGTCTGTCCGGAATATGACGTTCCGCTTGTCACGAAAGCTCTCAAATCTCCGGACTTTGCGCCAAAAACGCTTGTGCGCCAAATGCCATTTTCGGCAGAATCGATGAGGCAACGGCAGGAGAGCCTTTGGATTGGCGCGGGCCCATCTCTGAGCGCGCCGTCCAAAGATTTCGGAATTCGTGTCCGGTCTGGCGCGTGAATCTCGACCGTCCCCTTGGTCGGGAATTTCAATCATTCGCCGCTCCCGGGAACCCCCCACCCCTCCCCCCGCTGTCTTAGGTGACAAATGTATACTGTGCTCGACGATTTCTTCGGTGACAGTGTCCCTCGATTCACGACCGCGCTGGCCAACTTGTCGCAGAGGATCGACCCGTACGCCCGCCCGCAGGATGAGGCGCTTGTCGCGGAGCTGACGGAGCGAATTCACGATTCGCTGTCCGACTGCTCACAGCTCGAAAAGGAGATCGCCGACGAAGCCGACTTGCTCAAGACCGTGCAGCGGCGTTATCGCCAGACGATCTGGCCCTGGTTCGGCCAAAGCTGGTTCATGCGCCGCGCGCTGGAGAAGCCGCGCGGATATCCCGGCGACTTCGAGCTGCTGACGGCGATCTACGATGGCCGAGCCAAGTCGGTGGGCCTGGGAGGCTGCTTCGACCGCTACTTCCTGAACACGACGCTCGCCAAGGCCGTGGTGGCGCGGATGCGCTCCGTACAAGACTTTCTCTTGGACGAGCTGGCCCGCCACGAGGGCGACGTCCACGTCCTGAACGTCGCCAGCGGCCCCTGCCGCGAATACACCCTCGACTTTCAGCCCGCGAACTCCCGCCGCGTGGAAGTGACCTGCATCGACAACGACACGGCGGCGCTCGACTTCGTCCGCGACCGCGTCGCGCCCCAGCTTCCGGGCCACGTGCACCTCTCGTTCGTGCGTTACAACGCGCTGCGGATGGTCTCGCCGGAACAGAATGTGAAAAGGTTCGGGCGGCCCGACATTCTTTATAGCGTCGGACTGTGCGATTACATTCCGGACAAGTTCCTAGTCCCGATGCTGCGCGCCTGGCGCGAAAGCGTGAGCGAAAACGGGGCTATCTACGTCGCGTTCAAGGATGCCCGACTGTATGACAAGGCGGTGTACCAGTGGCTCGTGGACTGGTATTTCTTCCAGCGGACGGAAGAAGACTGCCTGCGATTGTTCATCGAGGCGGGCTACGACCCCGGCACCCTCGACGAGACGCGCGATGAGACCGGGGTCATCATCAACTTCGTCGGCCGTGCCGCCGCGGTGGCGCCTGTTCGACTGGACAGTTCGGAGGCGTTGCCTCGCGCCCCGCAGGTTCCCGGCGCGCTGACCAGCGGCATTGGAGACGTCATGGCAACGGGATGATAGTAATTCGGTAGCTGAACTCGCCAGAGTTCAGCGTGTCCGAAGTCTGGCGACTTCGGCTACGCGACGAGATGAGTGACACTTCACTAGCCCTCAAATAAGCGAACGCCCTCCGCCGTTTTGCCGTTGCGCGCGGGTGGGCGCGAGGGCGTGCATTGGCGGGTGGAGGGCTGCCTCCACGGGCGAGTCGTCGGGTTGTCGGTGGGCATGGCGCTGTGCGCGGAGGCTGGCCCATGACTCATTTGGCCACCGGACCCTTGATCAGACCCGTCTGCGACGGAGGCAAGGTGACTCGGCCGCTGTTGACGGTCATCGTTCCCGCCTACAACGAGGAGGGAACGATCGACGATCTCCTACGGTGCGTGGTGGCCGCGCCCTACGACAAGCAGATCGTCGTCGTCGATGACGGCTCGACGGACGCGACGGCTGAGATCGGGGCTTGCTGGGCGAAAGAAGACTCGCGTTGTGAGTTGGTTCGCCAGCATGGCAATCGGGGCAAAGGGGCGGCAATTCGGGCCGGTTTGGCCCAGGCCCGCGGGCAGTACACGATCATTCAGGACGCGGACCTGGAGTATGATCCGGCGGATTACCCGCGCTTGCTGGAGCCCCTCTTGGCCGGCACGGCCGATATTGTCTACGGGTCGCGATACCTGGCGCCGTGTATCGAAGGTAAGCAGCCGCTGACGTTCCGCTGGGGCGTCTCGGCCCTCAACTTGGCAGTGCGAGCGCTCTATGGCGCTCGATTGACCGACGAGGCGACTTGCTACAAGGTGTTTCCCACCGCGCTCTTGCGCGCGATGGACCTGCGCTGCGAGCGGTTCGAGTTCTGCCCGGAGGTCACCGCCAAGGCCTGCCGCATGGGACTGAAGATTCTGGAAGTCCCCATCACGTATCGCCCTCGATCGATCGCCGAGGGAAAGAAGATCCGCTGGCGCGACGGCTGGGAGGCGCTGCGGACACTGTGGCGCTGGCGTCGGTGGAGCGCCGGCGGCACACTGCCAGACGCCCGGCACGCGCGAGCCGGCTCCAGCAGGTGGAGCCCATCGCAAGGGCCGGTTACTCGATCGTGATCTTCGAGGGTGCCACGGCACGCCGGGCGATGAGAGAAGCCCGGCTGCTCCAAGAAGCCGGGCTTCTGCCTGCCGGCCGCTGATTCCCCTCACCCCAGCCGTCTCCCCAAAAGGGGAGAGGGAGTTAGGAACTCGTTCGGGGGTGCGGATCGCCTCGTCATGGCAAGCGGGTGCGGCCGTCGTTCTGGCCGGTCGTCGCGGGGGCGTTTCTAACCTGGCTGGTGTGCGGAATCCGCCTGACGCGCGCTCCGTAGCTGACGATTTGGGCGCAGGTGTTCCGTTTATGTCACAAAAAACACCTCTCGGGACGTGTCACTCCGCCGAGTAAATTGACGGTTCGCCATGGCAGGGCGAGGACGTTGACGCTGCGCTTTTTCCGCAGCGCCCGGACGATGCGTCGAGAAGCCGAGATCTAAAACCAGATAAGGGCAGAAACGGAAGAATCGCCGCCTGGCTCGCCGGGCCTACTTCGCCGGAGCTGCTAGAACGGCTTTTGCAGGCTGAAAAAGACCGCGTTCACCGTCGCATCGTGGCGGCTGTTGGCGAAGTCGCCGCCGAGAAGCTGGCTGTTGGCGACGATTTGATCGGCACCAAAGAGGTACATGTAGCCGGCGTCCACGGTCCAGTCGCCCCACTGCCAGCCGTAGCCCACGGAGAACGAGTGCTGCAGCGTGGCCTGGATGAACGGTGTCAGCGTCCCGGTGGGGATCGGGTTGCGATGGTACACGTAGCCGCAGCGGAACGTGCCGCCGATCGCCAATTCCCGCTCGTAACCCAGGCGCACCGATAGGGTGTCGCGCCAGTTGAGCGGAATATTCTCGTCGATGGCGGGGAACAGCGGGTTGGAGGGGTTCCGCAGGCGGAGCTGGAACTGATCGAACGCGCTGGACCAGTCAAACCAGATCAGGTCGGCCGAAAGGGTCTGGCACGGGCAGATCTGCTGGCGGACGCCGACCCCGACCGATTGCGGCCATACGACGTCCAGTTCCGAATCGTAGGTCGAGCTGCCCAGCAGCCCGGGCAAGGTGACGCGCGTCTCGCCTTCCAGCTCAAAGCGGCTGGCGCTGAGATACGTGGCGCCAAGCATCGTCGTATCGGTCAGCGCGTACTGCAAGGCGACCGACCAGACCGGCGTCGCCCCCGTGCCGTGCACGTTCACGATCGTCGGCGTGCCGGCGAGCAGGCTGGGACCCTGGATGGTGTAAGGTCCTTCGAACTCCACTTGGCTGACGCCCAGGCCGAAGGTCCCGCCGATCGACAGCCGCTCCGTGAGCCGGCAGGAGATGCCCGGCAAGACCTTGGCCAGCGCGCCGAACGACTTGTACTTCTCAGGGGCCGCAAAGGGAAACGGCCCCTGCATCGTGTAATTCTCGGCGAAACCGGCCTCGGGGAAGACGCCCAGCCCGTAGGCCCACATTCCGTCGCACGATTTCTGCACGTAGGCGAACTGTGGCAGCGGGGTAAACGTATCGGAAGAAACGCCGCCCGTGTTGTCCGGATCGGCGTAGTCGAAGTGCGAGAAGAGTCCGACCGCGCCGACTTCCGAGAACCCGCAACCGTCAAAGTTTACCATTGCGGCCGGGTTGTCGTGCAGCATCGCGCCATTGTCTGCATGGCCGAGATTGGTCCCGCCGCGAGACAAGGAACGTGGCGAGATACCGTCGAGCACGACGCCGTCGGCCCAGAGCGGCGCGGCGAAGGCCAAGGAAACGCCGAGAAAAGCGAGGAAAAGCGGTAGGCGGCGCATGGTGCTTCCGTGCTCGGCAAAGGAACGCAGACCCCATATCTGTCATCGACATCCGCCGCTGACGCCGTGAGGGTGTGGCACGGCCATCCTGGCCGTGAATTCGCGGGCTGGAAGCCCGTGCCACGATCCATCCACCGACGCGTGACGGAGCACGAGGAAGCCACCGACGCCAGGTCAGGCTGCCGCCGGCCCTGGCGATGGTCTGCGGGCGAAGGCCTGGCCCCTTGGCTCTCCCAGCTAGCAGGCGACCGCGGATTCGGGCCCGAAGAGCTCGCCGGCCAGCGACCGTGACACCACGGCGGCCGATCCGACGGGCACCTGTTCCCAGCATTCCCGCACGGTGATGAATTCCTGCTCCCGGCGCTTGAAGGCCTCGACGACGTCGGGATCGAACTGCGTGCCGATGCCATCCAGAATGATCGACCGCGAGGTGGAGTGCCCGTAGGCCGGCTTATACACGCGCCGGCTCGTGAGCGCGTCATAGACGTCCGCCAGGGCGACGATCCGTCCGCAAAGCGGTATCTCCTGTTCGGCCAGCCCTACCGGATATCCGTGGCCGTCGTACCGCTCGTGATGCGTCAGCGCGATCTCGCGGGCCATCGTGAGGAACTCCGCTTCCGGCCGGGCATGCGCCACGGAGCCTAGCGTGTCGCTCCCGTAGACCGTGTGCTGCTTCATCACCTCGAACTCTTCGGCCGTCAGCTTGCCGGGTTTCAGCAGGATGGCGTCGGGGATGGCGACTTTCCCGATGTCGTGCAGCGGACAGGTGAGGTACAGGAGCTGCACGTAGTCGCCATCGACGTCCTGCCGGTATTTCGGCCAGGTGGACAGCTCTTCCGCCAGGATGCGGCTGTATTCCCGCATGCGTTCGAGGTGAGCGCCGGTCTCGTGGTCGCGCGACTCGGTGAGCTTCGCCATGGCGAAGATCACCAGGTCTCGGCCCTCCAGGGCCAGGACCCGCTCGCCCGTGCGGATCCGCATCCACAGTTCCTGGGGCTGAAACGGCTTGGTGAGGAAGTCGTCGGCCCCGGCGCGAAAGCCCGCCACGAGATTTTCCACGCCGCTGTTGGAGGTCAGCAGAATGAAATACACGTAGCCGTAGGCGCCCCGCTTGCGCACCTCGCGGCACAGCTCCAGGCCGTTCAGGCCGGGCATCTGCCAATCGGAGATTACGATGCGGAAGCGGCCGGTGCGGATCTGGTCGAAAGCGTCTCGCCCATTCGAGGCCAGGGTCACCTCATAGCCAAAATGGGTCAGGTGCTCGGCGAGTATATCGAGCGAGATCGGGTCATCGTCGACTACCAACACGTGCATGCTGCATCTCCGCAAAACCTTTCCGTAGAGCCTTTCCGCAAAGCCTTTAGCAAGTCATCAGGGTCTTCAGGGCCGTGGACAATTGCAGGCGCATCTCGTGAAATCG
>JBGQHD010000324.1:0-6169 GCA_041497795.1 Planctomycetia bacterium | reverse complement strand
TGGGCCGATCCGAAGCGGGAGATGATCTTCGTGCTCATGATCCAGCGCGCCGGCCTGGCCAACGGCGACGCCTCGGAGTTCCGCGTCACGTTGCAGGACCTGGCGGTCAAGGCCGTGCGGCCCTAGTTTCGCGCTCGGCGAGCGGGGGGCGTAAGCCCCCTGATAACTCGGCCCCGGCGGAGACGTGTCCGCAATCGACCGGCGTGCGCCGTGTTTGCTCGCACTTCATCTGGGGGCTTACGCCCCCCGCTCGCCGTTCGTCGCCATCATGTCCCCCATTTGCCGCGGTCTCTTCATCACCGGCACCGACACAGGGGTCGGCAAGACCTACGTCACCTGCTTGATCGCGCGGGCCCTGCGCGACCAGGGGCTGCGAGTCGGCGTGTATAAGCCGGCGGCCAGTGGCTGCCGCCGCGAGCATGGCCGACTGTTGAGCGACGACGCCGCGGCGCTCTGGCAGGCGGCCGGCCGGCCGGGCGAGCTGGACCGCGTGTGCCCGCAGTGCTTTGCCGCGCCGCTGGCCCCACATTTGGCGGCGCGAGCGGAAGGGCGCGCGGTGGACCACGGCCTGCTGCGGCACGGGCTGGACTATTGGCGGCAGCGGTCCGACGTGCTCCTCGTCGAAGGGGTAGGCGGTCTGCTGAGCCCGGTCAGCGACAAAGACTACGTCGCCGATTTGGCTCACGACCTCGGCTTGCCGCTGTTGGTCGTCAGCCGCAACGTGCTGGGGACGATCAATCAAACGTTGCAAACGCTGCACGTCGCCGCGACGTATCGCGGCGGGCTGCCGGTGGCGGGCGTGGTGCTCAACGACGTGGAGCCAGGGCAGTCGGTCGACGACCCCAGCACGGTGACCAATTTGGAGGAGCTGCGGCAGCGCTGCCAGGCGCCGGTGCTGGCGCACGTGCCCTGGAACGCCAGCGAACTGGCGCCGGCCGTGGACTGGCAACGGCACGTGGCCGCGTCTCTCCGAGACGCGAACGTCGAGTCTCGAAGAGACTCGACGTGAACCCTGAGTCAGCAGCATAGTAATTGGCATCCCTAAGATTGGTATTGTCGGTGAACACATGTTTGCCCCGCGCCGGCCGCGTGGTAAGCTCATCCCCGGCTGGACCGCGTCCGGAAGATGGCGAGGCCAGCGTAGCACGCCCTCGGATCAGCATCATGATCGATTCCGAAGCCGTCGCCACCAAAAGACCGCGTGCGGCCGTTTTCGGCAGGCTCTCGTGGCAGGCCGCGCTGGTTTGCTTGCTGGCCGGCTTGGCGGGGACATTCCACGTACTGCCGCGCATCTTCTTGATCGTCGCCGGTGTAGCCTTGTGTCTTGCCTGCGGACATTGGCTGCTTAGGCGACCCGGCCGCAAGCGTCGCATTTTTTCGGCGCTGTGCGTCGCGCTCGTTGTCGCCGTGACTGGTGCGGCAGTGCGCACGTACTACCGCTATCGAACCACGCCGACGATGGAGTTGACGGTCCAGGAGTACGACAACGCCGAATACCCAGAGGATCCCGCTGCCCGAAATTCATGTTTTGGAAAGTACCACGGCCGTACCATGCGATTGGTCCGGCGCGATGCGACGCACTTCGACTTCGAGCTGGAGCCGCGCGACGCGCACATCGCGCGGATCGTCTTTCGCAACGTGGACGTCAGCCTGATGGTCACCAGCCTGCCGGAGTGGACCAAGGCGGACGCCGGGCTGCGGCGTATTGCCCTGACCGATCGCGAGTGGAATCGCCAGCAGGTCCGGTTTGACGCCCGCTCGCTTGAGTTAGAGGTCACGGGCGGCGACGGTTTCGAGGTGCAGCACCTGGTATCGGCAGAACTCGCCAAGAATTGCCTGAACGCCGGCCTGTGGGAGGTGTTGCTGTTCGCCCAGGAGGGAGGCGAAAAAACGTTGTATTACCAGAACTGGTTCACGTTTCCGCTGGGGCACTACAAGGACGTGTTTGAGGCGTCCACGGGTTTTTCGTATTGGGACCATTGGTGGTATCTGGAACACTGGTTCGACCCGGCGGGCACTCCGGTACGGCTCGAAGGGCTTCGCGAAGTCGTCACGCAGCGCGAGGTACCGGCCGTGTTCGACAAGTCGGAACATCTGATCGTGGCTGGCGAGCAGATCCGCAAGCGCCGCACGTTGTTGGCGGACAACGTCGTGCATTGGGGCGATTTCTATGACGGCCGCCGCGTTGAATTCGCGGCGTTCGTCCCGCCAGGTCGCTATAGCGTCCAGCACGCTTGGGGCAACCGATACGTTGAGATGGACCACTTTGACAAGGCGATTTTGCGCGAGATCAGGTCACCCGCCCGCCAGAGTATCCTGCATGAGCTGGAGCTGCTGTTTTCAGGCAGCCGGGGAACCGGGGTCCGGCGCTTCATCGTCAGCGGATTTGACTTGGCGTCGCTTCCCAAGCTCCCCGTCCACGAGTACCCGGCGGGGCTCTACATGCCGATGGGCATCGGCGTGCCGCCGTTCCTTCAGACCTACGCGGAACTGCAAGCCAATCCACCCTCCGCCAGCCCCTACGTGAGCGTGCTACTCGACGACCAAGATCGTTGGGTTGACCACCACAGCCTGGGCATTGATGGACCCGTTTTGCATCGCGACCCCCACGATCCGGGACTGTTGCACCTCGACCTGCTGTCTTACGAACGACACAGCCTCGTGGCCCACATGCAGATTCGCATCGATTCGGGTGAATAGCTCGCGTGGGCGGGCGGCGAGGATCGGGTGGTGTCGTCGCTCGGAGTCTCTGCGACACCGGGCCGCCTGATGAATGCCTACGCCGTTCGCCCTACTTTCCCAGCGATGAAATCGCCGTCTGCCATCCGTTTCAACCGGTGGACCACGGAGCAAACGCTTTCGTTACTTGAGCCCGCTTCTGCCAGCTGAGGCTGACTGAAAGCTCAGATCTTGAGCGGCGCTACTTTTCCGCCGTGTGGGTTGCCGTCACGCTGGTCGTGATGCCGCCGCGGGGCGTGAACGCGGCGCGGATGGTCATGCTCCGCGGCTGCGTGATAGCGGCCAGGTCGTCCAAGATGCGGTTGGTCACGTCCTCGTAGAACACACCGACGTTGCGGAACTGCTGCAAGTAGAGCTTCAGGCTCTTCAACTCCACGCACTTGCGGTCCGGCACGTAGGTGATCGTCAGCGTGCCGAAGTCCGGCTGCCCGGTCTTGGGGCAAACCGACGTGAACTCCGGGCAGACGATCTCGATCGTGTAATCCCGGCCGGGATGGGCGTTGTCGAACGTCTCGAGCTGGTCGCGGAAGTTGGGCATGGTCCGTGATCAGTTGTCCGTGGTCAGTTGTGGGTCACTCATCGCTTCGGATGACCACGAACGCCGTGCAGTGCGGCAGTACGCGATGCAAAGCGGTCTCGGTTACTGCGGTATCGCGCACGTTGATCCCGCTAAGGTTTGGTAGGTCGGTTAGATGCACTAGACCCGCGTCAGTTACTCGCGTTCCGCCAAGACTTAGAACCGACAGCCCCATTCCCTTAAGGTGCTCCAATCCGGAGTCGGTTATGGCGGTTCGATCGAGCACGAGTCCATAAAGTCGTGGCAACGGCTTCAGATGTCGCAAGCCTTGGTCGCTGATTTGCGAGCGCCGGAGGTCGATCCATCCCAAGTCCGATAGCTGAGCGATGAGCATCAGATCGCTGTCCTCGACCGCCAGAGAAGAAAAGATCCTGTAGGCTTTCTCGAAATACGTTTCGCCGAGCAGTTGTCGCATCTCAGCGTGACCGGCGTTGGGCTTGCGAGACTGCGGTGGAGAAGCTGGATCCCACGCGAGAACACCAATCTTTCGTCTCCTCAGCGCGGCAATGACTCGTCGCTGGCTTCGAACGACGTCGATGTTGGGCAAAGCGAGAGCAAACTTGGCGATGGCTTCCTCCGTGACGCTCGTCCCATCCAGGAGCAGGTACCTGAGCGACGTGACACGTTTCAGTTGCTCAAGGTGCTCGTCCGTAAAGGCTTCCCCGCCAACCGCGAGCGTTTCCAGGGCCGGCAACAAAACGACATCGTCCAGGTAGTTCCCCGGGTCATCGCAATCAGCAACATCAACGAGCGTGACGTTCTGACAATCATCCACCAGGAGGAGCAGCCATGCGCCAGCCTCCCTGGAATCAACGCGACCGCCAAGATTCTGCACAAGCGCCATCGTTTGACGCTGCCTGCGATAGGGCTCCAGGCCGCTACGAAGTACATACGCCGCTACCGCGCACGCGGTCACGACAATAAGCAGGCTGCTGAGCGCGAATTGCAGACGGCGCCCCCTCCTCGGCGTATGCGAAAGATTCGGCTTCGCGTCAGTCATGAGGATCCTCTCTAATGAGGCTGGCAGCGACACGCGCTTCCGTCTCACTCCCGGCCCGCTCCCGGAAGAGCGAGATCTGCCAGGATCGCGCCCACGCCCTCCACCGCCGTGCGCAGCGACCGGGCCGCCATCTGGAAATTCGTGTGCGTCGAAATCTCGGGCTGCAGCTCGCTGAATCGCTCCGTGGCGGCGCGCAGCTTGGCGAACTTCTTCTGGGCTTGCCGCAGGTAATGCTCGGCGTCGTTCTGTTTGGCTGACTCGCCCAGCGCGTGCATCGAGTCGTAGAGCGCGCGGTAGATGTCGTTCAGCTCTTCGTCTTCCTGCACCTCGTCGCTGTGCTTGAGGAACGTGCGCACCATCCACACGTGGCTTAGCAGATCGTCGATCCGCTGCATGGCCTCGTGAGGGGTCATGGTGAGTCCCGTAGGGTGCCAACTATACCGAGGCCGGCGCCGCTGCTTCGCGCTTCGCCGGGTGCGCGTGCGGCTTGGGTGCGAAGACCAGCACCGTCACGGCGCCGACCGCCACCACGATCAAGCCGGCGAAGAAGTACGGGCTCGGCGTCACGTTGCCGCCCGCCAGCACCAGGCTGATGATCGTGCCGAACACCGGAGCGCCGCCGAACACCAGCGGCATCACATACACCGGCTTGCCGCCGAAGTTGAAGGCCAGGATGATGCCCAGAGCGCCCAGCGCACCGGCTGCCCCGCCCGCCAGGCTATAGGTGACGCCCGTGGCGGTCCAGTCGCCGACCGTTTCGGCCCCGGCGCCTAGCAGAACATAGGGGATCACGACAGCGATCGCGATGTACGCCAAGCCGACGCAGAGAAACGGCCGCAGCCGGCTGCCGGACATGGCGGCTTGTCCTTTGTGCAGGATCGGGCCATAGACTCCCCAACACAGGGCCGTGAAAGCCACCCAGATCAGCACCTGGAAATTCAGCAATCCCACGTTGGCCGCCCTGGGGTTGAAGATCAGCACCGTCACGGCTCCGGTGATCACCAGGATTAGCCCTGCGAGGAACAGGGGGCCGACTTCCTTGTAGCTCTTGTTGAGATACATGGTGACAAACGTATTGACGACCGGGGCGCCGCCGAAGATCAGCGGAATCACGAACAGCGGATTGCCGCCGGCGTTTTGGGCCAGGATCACCCCCAGCGCCCCCAGCGCGCCGAACGTGCCGCCCGCCAGGCTGTAGATCAATCCTTTCGGCGTCCAAGAGCCTTTCTCGCCGCGCGCGATCAGCATCGCGAGCGGCACAATCACGGCGATGGCGAAATACGCCAGGCCCACGCAAATGAACGGGCGGAGGCGGCTGCCTTCCATGGCAAGTTGCCCCTTGTGCAGCACGGGGATATACGATCCCCAGGACAAGACGGCCAAGGCGATAGACGACATAACGGCGAGCATGGCCCGCATGATGGATTCTCCGGTGGGAAACAACCGCGGCGCGGTGTTACGCTGAGGGATGGATAACTAGTGTAGCACGCGGCCAAATGCGTTGTCACTCACCACTTACCCTCACGTCGGGCTGACGCCTCGACGCTCGCCACTCACCACCCCATGCCGCGCGAGCATATCCATTTCGTCACCGGCCGACTGGCCGAGCGCTCGCTGCGGAGCGTGGTGGAGAAGCTGTCGCCATCGGTCGGCTTTGACTACTCGATCAGCGTGCTCCCGATCACGGTCGCCGCGCTGATGACGCCGCAGTGGATCGCCCGCCGGCTGACCGTGCCGCCGGGCGCGACCCGGCTGCTGGTGCCCGGCTATTGCCAGGGAGACTTGCAGCCGCTGCGCGAGCTGGCGCCGAGCGCCGTCGTCGAGCGCGGTCCCAAGGACCTGCGCGAGCTGCC
>JBGQHD010000323.1:0-6169 GCA_041497795.1 Planctomycetia bacterium | reverse complement strand
CACAGCCAGCGCAGGATCAAACTGGATCATCCGTGTCCCCCCTGATTCCGTCGCGTGCGCCTCTCCGCACCCGACGCCGTACTCTTGCCGCAAATACACCTAATCTGCCGTCAACGCCGCCGCGTTAGGGTGATTTCGCTGAAGCGGGCAGCGGTGGCTGTCCGTCGCGGATGCGACGGATGATCTCGGCCAGCTTCTGGCTTTCCTCAGGCGTCGTGAACTCGCCGGCGATCTTGGCCTGTCGATCGATCGCCAGCTTGCGCATCAGCGACACGACCCAGTCCATTTCGCGGTCCTTGAGATACAGCAGGATTTGCTCCTTCGCTTGCGTGGGCGACAGCTTGCCGATGAGCTCCACGGCCTCGTCAATCCCCTTGGCCTTCTCGCCGTCCTCCCACCCGCTGCGTTGTTTCTTGAACGCCTCTCGCTCCGTGGCCAATTGCGCCTGCTCTGCGGTCAATTTGCGGCGCTCCGCCTCCAGATCGCTTCGTTGACCTTCGATGAACCGCTCGCGCACGTCCAAGTTCTGACTTTGCACCGCCAAGGAGTCCGACCTCCCGATTCCCGTCGCCGCCGCCGTATGCGCCTCCACGGTCGCCGCCGGCTCGGCGAACGGTTCGAGCCCGTGCACCACCGCCACCAATTTGGCCGCCTTCTGCCGGTCGAGCCGGCCGGTGGCGACGAGGTACCCCGCGCCCGCCACCAGCGCCAGCACCGTGGCCATGCAGAACGCCGAAATCACCAGACCCAATGCGCGCATGAGCACGATCCTGTCGCTGCCGGTTAGCGGCGGCCTCGAAGTAGCTGAACTCGCCAGAGTTCAGGTTGCCCGAAGTCTGGCGACTTCGGCTACCAGAGGCCTCCGCGGACCTACGGGGAATCAACCGTCACGTCACGCCTGCTCGGCCGCTGGGCGGCTTCGTCCAAACGGTTTTGTTCGCGGACCTGTTCTTCCACTTGATGTCGTTGCTGCTTGGTCTCCCGGAGTCTTTCGAGCACGCGCACTTGCTGGTCCGCCGCGACCAGGGCCTGGCGACGACGCTCGATCTCGGCGGAGACCTGCACTGTCTGATCTTCGAGCAGTTTGTGCTGAGAGCTTAAGACGAACTCGTGCCGGGCGGCGTCGAGCAGGGCATCGACGTTCAACGTCCCCGCCGGCGTCGCCCGCTGCTGGCGCATCTGGGCGATCTCTACAGCGACCTCCTCGCGCTGCTGTCGCAGGATCTCCTCCGCCCGCAAGGCCTGCGCCAGCTCCAGCCGCCGTTCGTCGCGCTGCGCGCAGCGCATGCGGAGCAAGCTCTCGAGGCGAAAGGTGAACTTGGGCATCGGGCGAGTGAAGGACGGTCCTCACACTAACCCGACGCGCAAGCGAGGGAGAAGCGCCGATTCGCCTGGTCTGGCGGCGATTCCCCCTCGCTTGCGCGTCGGGTTAGTGTGCGAGTTCGTGTGCTAGGCCGTTTTGCCCCACTTGGAAGTCATCTGCAGCAAGGCCGCGCGGGCCGCCTCGACCGAGGAGGCTTCCGTCACGGGCTGCTGCAAGAACCGGCGGATTTCGTCGCGGGCCGCGATGGCCAGGTCCACGGCCGCGCTGGCCCCCTGCCGATACGCGCCGATCGAGATCAAATCCTCATGGTCGTTGTACGCGCTGAGCAGTTGCCGCACCGCCACGGCCGCCGCGATCTGTGGCGGCGGGGCCACGTCCGGCATCAGCCGGCTGATGCTCTGCAGGACGTCGATCGCCGGATATTGGCCGCGCGAGGCCAGCTTGCGGGACAGCCAGATGTGGCCGTCGAGCAGCCCGCGGACGCAGTCGGCGATCGGCTCGTTGGGGTCGTCCCCTTCGACGAGCACGGAATAGAAGCCGGTGATCGTTCCCTGCGCGCTGCGGCCGGCGCGCTCGACGAGCTTGGGCAGCGCGGCGAACACGGACGGCGGATACCCGCGCGTCGTCGGCGGCTCGCCGGCTGCCAGGCCGATTTCTCGCCCGGCCAGCGCGAACCGCGTGACCGAATCCATCAGCAGGAGCACGTCCTTGCCCTCGTCGCGGAAGTACTCGGCGATGGCCGTGGCCGTTTCGGCGGCGCGCGTGCGGAGCAGCGCCGGCTCGTCGCTCGTGGCCACAACCACCACGCTGCGTGCCAGACCCTGTGGCCCCAGGTCGCGCTCGATGAACTCGTTGACCTCGCGGCCGCGCTCGCCGATCAGGGCGATCACGTTCACGTCGGCGGCCGTGTAGCGGGCCATCATGCCTAAGAGCACGCTCTTGCCCACGCCGGACCCGGCAAAGACGCCGACGCGTTGGCCCCGGCCGCAGGTCAGCAGGCCATCGATCGAGCGCACGCCGGTGGACAGCGCCGCGTCGATCCGCGGCCGCTCGACCGGGTTCGGCGGCCGGCGGCGCAGCGGCACCCGTTCGGCCAGCCGCAACGGCGCGCCGCGGTCGATCGGTCGCCCCAGGGCATTGACCACGCGGCCGAGGAGCGAGGCGCCCACGGGCAGCCAGTGGTTCGTGTGCCGCAGCCGCACGCGGTCGCCGTGCCGTACGCCGGTCAGATCGCCCAACGGGTAGAGCAAGGTCAGCTCATCACGAAAGCCGACCACCTCGGCCGCCAGCGGCTCGCCGGCCTGGCGACAGATTTCGGCCGTCGCCCCGACCGGCGCCGGAAAGCCGGCCACCGCCGCCGTCGTGCCGACGAGCCGAGCCACGCGCCCCTCCAGGGCCGTGGGTATGACCGTCGAAAGCTGTGCGGCAAAATCGTGCATCGTAGTAGGCACACTCCGTGTGCCGTTCGTCACCATGCGAGAGGGCGTAGTCTTTGTGGGGCAGACATTCCTGTCTGCCGGGCAGGCTGGAAAGCCTGCCCCACGACGGCACACGGAGTGTGCCTGTTACGAGCGGGTCAGCTCCTCCTCGATGCGCGCGAGTTGCGTCTCGATCCGCTGGTCGATCTGTCCGTGCTGCGTCTCCACCACGCAGCCGCCGTGCGAGACGCTGGGATCGGCGACCAGCTCGGCCGACGCGCGGGCGAGCGCCTGTTCCATCCATTGCCCAGCCAGGCTGCCGAGCGCCTGGCGATCGTCCGGATGAATCCGCACGCGCACCTGCTGGCACCCGGCGGCCAGCTCGAGGGCCTCGCGAATGTAGTTGGCCTGAATCTGCGGGTCGCAGCCCAGCTCGCGACGAATGACGCGCTGGGCGATCGCCACGGCCAGGTGGATGGCCTGCGCCTCCCACTCGGCCACCCAGTCGGCTCGCGCTCGCTCGATCGCGCCGACGGCCTTCTCCAAGGCCGGCCGCAGGGTCTGGAGCCGTTGGTTGACCAGCTCCTCGGCAAGCAGTTCGACGCGCTCCTGCACCGATTTCTCCGCGGCGCGGCGGGCTTCGTCCTCGAATCGCGGCCGCATCGCCACGGCCTCTTGCCGGGCCTTTTCGATGAGCTGCTGACCCTGACGCCGGACGTCCTCGAGATACTTCTCCGCTTGGCCCTTGAGGTCGTCGAAATTGAACGCGGCCCGGTGCAGCGACGCGTGCGGCGAATCGTGGGACTTGATGACCGGCATCGACCGATTCTCCACAACATTGGCAGTGAGTGCAGGCGTCTCGCTCCGCGAGACGCGTGTGGGCAACTCGCACCGCGAGTTGCCACCGACTCGCAGAGCGAGTCGGCCACCATCTCATCTCGCGGAGCGAGATGACTACACTGGCTTCCGCTTACACCGTGAGCGACAGCCTGCGCCGGGCGCCCAGCTCGATGCTCCCCTGAGCGTGCAGCCGCAGGGCTACGGCGACGACGTCGTGCTGTGCCCGTTCGACGTCCGACAGCCGCGTCGGCCCCAGTCCGTCGAGCTGCCGCCGCAGGCTTCTGGCCTCGCGCGCCGGCAACTGATCCAGCACCCGCCGCGCGAAGGACGGATGCGCCCCGGCCAAGGCCAGGATCAGCACGTCGGCGTCGCACTCCGCGAAGATCTTGGCCAGCGCCAGCTCCGACAGGTTCGCCAAGTCGTCGAACGCCAGGCTCGGTTCGGCCGCCTGCGGCGGCGCAAAGCGGGCGGCGAACTCCGGCTCGTGCGCGGCCAGGCTTTGCAGCAGTTGACGGCGTGCCTCGTGGCCGGCCGATTTCAAGATCGAGGCCACGGCGCTCGTGCCACGGCGGCGCGGACGCGGCGTGGCCGTATGCTCCGCCAGCCGCTGGCGCACGCCCCATTCGACCTCACGGACCATCTGCGGATCGAGTTCGCCCAACTCGGCGACCCGCCGCAGCACTTCGGCCTGTGTCTCGCTGGGTAGCCGCGACACCAGCTCGGCCGAGCGGTCCGAGGGCAGATAGGCCACGACCACGGCCAGCGTCTGCGGGCGCTCGTGCTCGAGGTGCAAGACCAGCTCGTCGGCGTCGAGCTGATGCAGGAAGGCGAACAGCTCGCCGTCACGGGCCGGATCGTCCTGGGCCGTGTCCTTTCCGTCGTCTTCGCGGTCCGGCGTGGCGACTTCCGCCAACGCCGGCGGTGGTGGCGTGGCGGGCAGCGGACTGGCCTGATAGGTCGGCCCGGCCAGCTCCAGTCGTTGGGCCAGGCCGGCTTCCACTTCGACGCCGGCGAGATCGGCCTGCTTGGCCGCCTGACCCTGGCGAAGAAACTCGGCCACGACGGCTTCCTGTTCGGCCGGGTCGAGCTGGTCGAGCTCGAGGAGGGCCTGGCGCACCTGGCGGGCCCGCTCCTCCGGCATGCGGTCGATCAGCGCGTCGGCCGTCTCGGCATCGAGACTGGCCAGCACGACGGCGACCTTGCGGAGCGATTCGGCGGCTGGAGACATGACGGTGATGAGACGTGCGGTGCCTGGGGTTTAACCGGTCGAGCCGATCCAGCCGCGGATGACGCTGGCGGCCGTCTCCGGATCGTCCCGGACCATGGCGGTCAGCTCATCGCGGAGCGTTGCCGTAGCCGGCTCGCGACGAACGGCTCGCCGCGCGGCTTCAACCACCGGCTCGCCGCGCGGCTCCTCCGGCCGGGCGACCGGCTGCGGCGCCCCTTGCGGCGCCGGCACCGACTTCACGAGCGACCGCAGCATCAGCAGGCTGAACGCCACCAGGCCCAGCAAGGCCACCGTCGTCCAATTCTGGCTCAGCCAGCCGATGGTCTTGTCGGTCACCGGCGGCAGCGGCGGCTCGGGCGGCGGCACAAAGGGGAAGCTGAGCACGGTGACGCGCGGCTTGACCGCCGTTTTGTCTTCCGGCAACGGGATGGCGCCGGCCACCGCGACTTCGATCTTCGCTTTCTCGCGCTCCTCGACCTGGTCGAGCGTGGGGGCGGGCTTGGGCGGGTCGGCGCTCTCGCTTCTCTGCTTCTCTTTGCTCCACACGTCTTCGAAGTAGGTGCTCGGCACCGCCACGGCGACGGAGACGTTCTTGGGCGTCAAGCCGGCGAAGCGCGTCCGCTTGATATCGTGGCCCGGCTCGAATTCCCGCGTGCTGTCGGCGGTCTTGTCGGACGAACTCTTGGCGCGCGTGCCCGAAGCGCCGCCGCCGGCCAGCGACGTTCGGCGGTTGACGTTGACGCTCTGCGTCTCCAGGCCCGGCGGTCCACCGCCACCGGGCGAGGCGTCCGTCGTGGATTGCTTGGTCTTTTCCGTCTCGCTGCGCGTCGCCCGGTTCTTGTCGGTGACGTCTTTGGTCTCTTGTGTGCTCTCCAGCTCCTTGCTCAGCACGACGGAGGCCGTCACCTGCACGTTAGGCACGAAGGTCAGGGCCTTGCGCACATCGTTCTCGTACGCCTTCTGATATTCGCGCGTGGCCGTGAGATAGGCGGTCGATTCACCACTGTCCGCGCCACCTTCCTCCGCCAGGAAGGCGCCGCCACGTGCGTCGGAGACGACCACGTCCTCTGGCTTGAGACCGGCGATGGATTTGACCATCAACTGCCGGATGTTCCGCAGCCGGCGCTGATCGATCGTGGCGCCCTGCTGCGGAAACAGCATGACCGAAGCCACGACGATCTCTTGCCGCGAAAGGCCCGACTGCCGCTTGCGGTCGTAGGTCACCGCCGCGCGTTCCATGTCCGGCATGGCGCGGATGATGTTCGCCAGTTCGCGCTCACGCGCATTCTTGATGGACTCTTCGCGCTGGCTAGGAGGCATGAACGGGTTCACTTGCCCGAGCGTCTTTTCCAGGATCTT
>JBGQHD010000322.1:0-6188 GCA_041497795.1 Planctomycetia bacterium | reverse complement strand
GCAGTGGCACCCAGCGTCCTCGCGAGGATCGGAACCATGCCAGCCAAGCCCGCCGACGAGATCGCCCGACTTCGCGCCGAGATCCGCGACCACGACCGGAAATACTACGTCGAGGCCGCGCCGGAGATCAGCGACCGGGAGTACGACCGGCTGATGGACCAGCTCAAGGAACTGGAGGCCGCCCATCCCGAGCTGGTCACGCCCGATAGCCCGACGCAGCGCGTCGGCGATCAGCCGATTGCGGCGCTCTCCTCGGTCACGCACCGCGCGCCGATGCTCTCGATCGACAACACCTACAGCGTGGACGACCTGCGCAAATACCTCGACCGCGTGGCCAAGCTGCTACCAGGCGAGGAGATCGAGTGGGTGGTGGAGCTGAAGATCGACGGCGTGGCCGCCTCGGTCACCTACCTCGATGGCTTGCTGAGCCAGGCTGCCACGCGCGGTGACGGCCGCGTCGGCGACGACATCACCCACAATATCCGCACCGTGCTCGACGTGCCCTTGCGGCTGCACGGCAAGGACGTGCCGGCCGTGCTGGAAGCGCGGGGCGAAGTCTACATGACGAACGCCGACTTGGTGCGGCTCAACCAGGAACGCAAAGCGGCCGGACAGGCCCTCTACGCCAACACCCGCAACGTCACCGCCGGCAGCATCCGCCTTTTGGACCCGCGCGAATGCGCCTCCCGCCGGCTGCGGATGTTTTTTCACGGCGTCGGCTATACGGAAGGATTGGCGGCCGAGACGCACATGGAGTTTTTGGCGCAGCTCCGCCAGTGGGGCCTGGCCGCCACGCCGAACGTCAAAGCGTTCACGGCGATCGAGCCCCTCGTGGCCCATTGCGAGGAAGTGATCGCCGGCCTGCACGAGCTGGATTTCGAGGTGGATGGCCTGGTAATCAAGGTCAACCGCTTCGACCAGCGCGAGCGGCTGGGCACGACCAGCAAGAGCCCTCGCTGGCTGATCGCCTACAAGTTCGAGAAGTACGAGGCGGTCACGCGCGTCAACGACATCTGGCTCAGCGTCGGCAAGAGCGGGGCCGTGACGCCCACCGCGATACTCGAGCCGGTGCAACTTGCCGGCACCACGGTCAGCCGGGCCAGCCTGCACAACGCCGAGGAAATCGAGCGGAAGGACGTGCGGATCGGCGACGTGGTGGTGGTCGAGAAGGCCGGCAAGATCATTCCGCACGTTGTCCGCGTGGAGAAGCACGAGCGGAAAGGCTCACTGCGGAAGTTCGTCTATCCCACGCACTGCCCGGCGTGTCAGACTCCGCTGGCCAAGGACGAGGGCGGGGTCTACATCCGCTGCCCGAACCTGAGCTGCCCGGCCCAGGTGCGGGAGCGCATCCAGTACTTCGCCAGCCGCAACGCCATGGACATCGGCGGGCTGGGCGAAAAGCTCGTCGATCAGCTCGTGTCGTCCGAGCTGGTCCGCAGCCTGGGCGACCTCTACCGGCTCACGCCCGAGAAGCTGCTGGAGCTGGACCGCATGGGGCAGCGCTCGTCGGAGAAGCTGGTCGAGCAGATCGCCGCCAGCCGCGAGCGTGGGCTGGCGCGGCTGCTGAACGGCCTCTCGATCCGGCACGTCGGGGCCCGCACGGCCGCGGTGCTGGCCGAGCACTTCGGCTCGATGGAGAAGTTGCGGTCAGCGAGCGTGGAGCAGATCAGCGAGGTCGAGGAAATTGGCCCGGTCATCGCTCAATCGATCTATGACTTTCTCCACGGCCAGCACGGCTCGGCGGCCATCCAAGAGCTGGAGAGCCTGGGCGTGCGGATGGGCCAGCCGACCTCCGCGGGCGGCGAGAAGCTCAGCGACGCGCTGGCCGGCAAGACGCTCGTCGTGACCGGCACCTTAGAAAAGTTCTCGCGCGAAGAGATCGAAGACCTCATCCGCCGCCACGGCGGCCGGGCGGCCAACAGCGTCTCCAAGAAGACCAGCTACGTCGTCGCCGGCACCGAAGCCGGCAGCAAGCTGACGAAGGCCCAATCGCTGGGCGTGCCGGTGATTAGCGAGGCGGAATTCTTGTCAATGATCGAGTAGAATAGGCGCCAGTCCGAGGGGACGGTGTTCAAGGCCAGCGTGACGCCGAATTGGGACCCCGACGTGGAGCCGCGCGGCGGGCCGTAGCTTCCATGCCTGAGCTGCCGGAAGTCGAAACGATGCGCCGCGGCATCTTGCCGATTGTCGGGGCGCGCATTGCCGCGGTCGCCAGCGCGCGGTGCCGGTGCAAGCCGATTGGCATGACGCCGAAGCTGCCGGCGTTTCGGCGGCGCGCCGTGGGGAGGGCGATCACCGGCGTCTCCCGGATCGGCAAGCGGGTGGTCGTCGAGCTGGAGTCGGGCGACCGCATCGTGTTCGAGCCGCGCATGACCGGCCTGGTGCTATTGTCCCAGCCGCCGGATGAGGAGCATTGCCGGCTGCGGCTCACATTGCAGGGCACCGTGGCGAAAGAGCTGATCTATTGGGACCGCCGCGGCCTCGGCTCCGTCAGGCTGCTCTCCGCCGACGAGCTGGCCGAGCGGTTCGCCAACCACCAGATCGGCCCCGATGCGCTCGGCGTTACGGCCGACGAGCTGCGTGATCGGTTCGGCTCGAGCCGGCGGGCCATCAAGGTCGCCTTGCTCGACCAGAAGGCGCTCGCAGGTGTGGGCAATTTGTACGCCTCCGAGATTCTGCACCTGGCCGCCATCCACCCGGCGCGGCGGTGCATCTCGCTGCGACCGGCCGACTGGCAGCGGCTTCACGCGGCGCTGCGGCACGTGCTGCAAGAAGCCATCCGCTGCGAAGGCTCCACGCTTTCCGACGGCACCTACCGCAACGCGCTGAACGAGGCGGGCGGGTACCAGAACCATCACCGCGTCTACGACCGGGCCGGTGAGCCGTGCGACACGTGCAGCCAGGGTCAGATCGTCCGCATCGTGCAGGCCCAGCGATCGACGTACTTTTGCCCGGTGTGTCAGCCAAGCCGGGGCCGTGGTCGTCGCGGTCGGGATTGACGGCTCGGTTGCTTGCACCGTTTGAGGCGAGTAGACTGCGCTCACCCTCGGGACCTAGAGAGTGTCAGCGGCTAGGCGACCATGCGATGTCGAGCCAACTTTGATGTCGAACGAACTTCGAGAAGTCACGGGATTTCGCGGCGAGAAGATCGTTGAACTATGCCTTACGAATTACGAAAATTTTCCGAGACCGTTGTTCAAACCAGGATCTTTGGGCGACAAATGGCCGACGATAGATTTCTACGTCGAGCTAACATCCATTCGCGGCAAACGTCCCTACTTCTTCGTCCAGGCCAAGTCCACGACATCGGCATTGACCGCCACTGCGACGAAATTGCACGTCACGACCCAGAAGAAGGACATCGAACGCCTGTTGCGAATCCCTGGTCCCACATACATTCTGGGCGTCCATGAACCTTCGCGTCGCGTGTTCATTCGATCGGTCCACACGGGAATCGAAAAGAGGGCGATTACACGCATTCCGGTGGCATACGAGCTGACGAACGAGAACCTGCAAAGGCTCCATCAGGAGGTTCAGGAGTTCTGGCAGACATCTGGCCACAAGCCAACTTCATCACATTTCACATGAGTACCCAAGGTGATTCCCACACCGGAACGGTCTGGCGGCGAGGGGAGCTGCTCGCGGAGCTTTTCCTTCAGGAGCTTGGTCCAACGTTTCTTGCCAGGTCCGAGATGGCGGCCGTACCCTACGACTTCTTTGTCGGGTTCGCCTCCTCAAAAGGCGGGATGAACACGTACGCCGTCGAGGTCAAGGCGACCGATCGGCTGGTCACCTCCCACTACCTCTTGCACGCCCCTCGTCGAGTTCTCGATTATATCGCATCGTCGAACATTCCCGTCATGTTGCTGATCGCGGATGTGAAGAGGAACCGTCTCTATTATGCGTGGGGAGACTCGATCCCTAAACCCAATGGCGACGATAGTAACAAGTCGGTCGCTGTGAAGGTCCCCGTTACTCCCATCGACGACGAAACAAAGGGAGCGTTGCGAGCCAAGCTCACGGCGTAGGCATCGTGCATCATAGGGGTGGCAGACTGCGGGAATCGTCGTCCACTCACTGCACGAACACGAACTCTTTCACGTTGAACAGCACGTGGGCCAGGTCGGCCCAGACGCGCGGGTCGGTCGGCGGCCCATCGCCGCGCAGCCCGTGCTCGCCCGCCTGCGTTTGGAGAAACGCCAGGGCCTGGGCCAGCTCTTCGTCGCTGGGGCCGCGGGAGAAGGCGGCGCGGTACATGGTCTTCACCCGTTCGGCCGGCGAGGCATTCTTCGCGGCCAGCACACGCTTGGCCCAGACGCCGGCCTGCTCGACCACGAAGGGGTCGTTCATCAGGATCAGCGCCTGGGCCGGCACGTTGGAGACGTTTCGCCGGCCCATCGTGCCCAACGGGATCGGCATGTCGAAGGCCAGCATCATCGGCGAGAGAAAGTTCCGCCGGATGGCGATGTAGAGGCTGCGCCGGGCGTTGCCATCCACCGGGCCGCTCTGCCCCGGCCGCCCGCGCCCTTGCATGAAGGGCGTGAGATGCACCGGCACGCTGGGGCCAAAGGCGGTGCGGTCTAGCCGGCCTGAGACGGCGAGGATGGCGTCGCGGATCGCCTCGGCCTCCAGCCGCCGCACGTGCATGCGGTGCAGCAGTAGATTGTTCGGATCGAGCTGCTCGGCCCGCTCCGCCGCTTGTAGTGCGGCCTTCAGGCCGTCGGCACCGCCACGAGACGGGCTAAAGCCCGCACTACGAACGTCGTTGGCCCGACCCGTACTGCCAACGCCGCTCGACATGCGATACGTGCCGGAGAGGGTAACGCGGCGGATCAGCCCCTTGATCGACCAGCCGTCGTCGGCAAACGACGTGGCCAGATAGTCGAGCAGCTCCGGGTGCGTCGTCGGTTTGCCGAGCACGCCGAAGTTGTCCACGGATTCCACGATCCCCCGGCCGAAGAGGTGATGCCACACGCGGTTCACGATCACTCGCGTGATGAACGGGTTGCGGGCCGGATCGGTCATCTGCCGGGCCAGCTCCAAGCGGCCGGAGCCCGGTGGGACGGATTGCCAATCCGTCCGACCACTGCCGAGTGCCTCCAGAAACCGCCGCGGCACGACCGGGCCGAGCGTCTTGGGATTGCCGCGGATGAAGAGCCGCTCGTCCTGGCTCGGCCCGTCCCACATGGCGGGGGCACAGAGCGACTCGCGCCGCACCTGGGCCACGAGCCGTGACTGTTGCTCGTGGAACGCGCCTATCTGCGACGCGAGCTTCCGCCGCACGTCCTCCGGCGCGGCCGCGCTTAGCCAGGCACTTTGAGCGATCAGCCAGTTCGCCAGCACGGCATGATCGGCCGCGTCGTCCGCGCGGCTCGGCTCGCCCCGCGCGAGCTTGTCGGCCGAGTCGGTAAGCAGCTTCGCGTAGGCCGCAGCCAGCTCCTTGAGCGCCCTCGTCTTACCGGCGCTTTCCGCAGCCCGCAGCAGCAGCCGATTGGGCCGCTCCAGCGGGTTTCCGGGCGTGCTCTCGGCCTGCACGACCACCAGCACCTGCAAATCGGCGCTCCCCTCGGCGGTGAACTCTAGATGGGCGCGATGTCCTTTTTGCAGAGGCAGATTGTGGGCCACCCAGCGCGGCTTGCCGGCGGCGTCGGCCGGCCACTGATTGAGCAATTCGCCGTGGAGCGGGCCGTTGTTCATGCGGTGCGAATCGACCGCCGCGTACGCCCGGCCGGGACCAGCGACGAGATAAAACAGTTTGCCCGTTTCAATCGTGAAGGTTGGCGTGCGGAAGGTTTGCCCGGAGCGGACCCAGCCGCTGAGGCGCCCGCCGTCGAGCTGCACGGCAGGAGCCAGCTTCAGCCCGGCAAACGCCGGATCGCGCCGGACGGCCCCTTGCGTGGCGACTTCGAGAATCGGCTCGACAGCATTCGCCGCGAGCAGCGCGTCACCGGGGCGCACCGGCCCCGCCCCGAAGGTAAAGCCGTCCTGCCAGCAGCCGGCGGCCGCGTCGGCGTAATCGACGACGACCTTGGCCTGCTTGAGCGCGGCATCGGCCTGGCCGGCTTGTTGGCGCCAGCCTTGCACGAGGGACCTCAGCAACTCGGCCGCGCGGCCCGGCTGATCGGCGTCTTTCGCCTCAGCCAACCTGGCCCAGGCGTGCAGCGGATCGGCCGCGTCGCCGCGCGCGG
>JBGQHD010000321.1:0-6227 GCA_041497795.1 Planctomycetia bacterium | reverse complement strand
GTCGCGAATGACCCGACCCAGCGGCGCGTTGTCGATGGCATCCGCCACTTCTTCCAATGTCTGTTCCAACTCCCCCCGCAGACGTCGCGCAGCGCCGTCCGATCCAACCTGGGCAACGACCGCTCCCTGAGATTCCTCCTTTGGGCAAGATGTCCGCTAAACACACCTACCCAAGTTCTGCAAGCCCCGCAGTCATAGCGCCAGTTATTTTTGCCGCACACCAGAAGCCCGGCTTCTTTGGAGAAGCCGGGCTTCTACTCCCGCTCACCACGCGTCACGTAGCACTTCGCACGCCAAGCGTATAGCATGGGTGAAGGGAACTCTCTCCCACGCATCGCGAGGCCGCGCATGGTGGACGTTGCCGGGACCGCCAAGAAGATCATCGCCAACGTCGAGCAGGTCATCATCGGCAAGCGGCAGCAGATCGCGCTGGGCCTGGTGGCCTGGTTCTGCGAGGGGCACATCCTGCTGGAAGACGTGCCCGGCGTGGCCAAGACGATGCTGGCCCGGGCACTCTCCCGCAGCGTCGGCTGCACGTTCAAGCGCATTCAATGCACGCCCGACCTGCTGCCGACCGACGTGACGGGCACCTCGGTCTTCAATCAGAAGACGACCGAGTTCGAGTTTCGCCCGGGGCCGATCTTCGCCCAGATCGTGCTGGCGGATGAGATCAACCGGGCCACGCCGCGCACGCAGTCGGCCTTGCTCGAAGCGATGGGTGAAGGCCGCGTGACCGTGGACGGCGTGACGCGCGAGCTGGCCCCGCCGTTCCTGGTGGTGGCCACGCAGAACCCGATCGATCACGAAGGGACGTTTCCGCTGCCCGAGGCCCAGCTCGACCGGTTTCTCGTCCGCTTCACGCTCGGCTATCCCAGCCTGGAGGAAGAGCTGCACATGCTCGACCGGCTGCAGCGACGGCATCCGCTGGACAAGCTCGAGCCGGTCGTCTCGGCCGACGAGCTGCGCGAGTGCCAGCGGGCGGTGCGGGAAATCCACGTCGATGAGAAAATCCGCCGCTACCTCACCGAGATCGTCCACGCCTCGCGCGAGCACGAAGACCTGAGCCTGGGCGGCAGCCCGCGGGCGTCGATCGGGCTGTTCCGCACGGCGCAAGCCACGGCGGCGGTCCGCGGCCGCAATTACGTGCAGCCGGACGACGTGAAACGGATGGCCGCGGCCGTGCTCACCCACCGCCTGATCGTCCGGCCCGAGAGCCGGCTGCGGAAGATCACCGCGGCGGCCGTGGTGGACGATATCCTGAGCGAAGTGCCGGTGCCGGTGGTGCAAACGGTGGCGGGCTAAGCAAAGCGGCCGGATGGATACACTGGGCGGCGGCGCGAAGCGCAGCCATGCACGGGTCATGCGGGGAAGCGGCCTTCTCGGATAAGCTCTGCCCTGGCGCGCACGTAATCCGGATGATTGATTCTGAGGACGTCGATCGTCACCCGGCCGATTGATGTACGGCCTGCAAGCACCGCGCCGCGCCACTGGAAGTGCCTGGTCCAGCGATCGCGTCGCGGATTAAACAGTCGCACGATCCGTCCGGTGACGGGATCGAGACCCGCGAGGTTTGGACCTTTGTGCAGGTTGCAGTGCAAGCACGACAATGCAAGATTGGCGAACACCGTTTTGCCTCCGTGCTTTTCCGCAATCACGTGATCGATTTGGAAGCGATAGCGGTAGTACGCTTGGGACATGCGGCAATACTCGCACGTGCCCTTGGCTCGGCGACGCACCTCTCGGTCAAGGGACTTGTCCATGTCGCTTGAGAGACTGGCGTGCCTTGGACTGCATCATGGCCAACTGGTGTCCGACGCGAACGTATTCGGCGAGCTCCTCATGTTCGGCGACGGTAAGCGTTCCTTGGCTCGCCTTGCCAGCCAGGCGGGCCATGCGTTGGTGGTCTTTCCTACGGAAATCCATGCGGAGAATGTATCGGGCGACTTCGGGTGACAGATCGGCCTCGTCTGGCTCGATGATGTTGGCCCAGATGGTCGTGCTGGTGGGTCGAAGCCGCATCATGCCGCATCCTATCGATTGCCTCGAACAAGCGCGCTGTTCGCTGACCCTAGGTTTTCTTAATCCATCACAGTTTACCTCACTACTGCCGTTCGCTGAAGTAACGCCTGATCCCTTCGCTCCTGTCGCCAAGCTGCCCATGCAATCCAGCGTGAGAAATGCCCCCATTCTCGGCCCCTTCTTCGCGGATGAGCCGTGGGCTCAGGACCGTCCCGAGACGCTGGTCGTTTGCTGTTCCGACGGCCGCTGGCACGCGCAGGTCGAGCAGTTCATCCGCACGGCGATCTCGCGGCGGGCAGACATGTACGCCGTGCCGGGTGGGCCAGCGTGCTTGAACCCTCGCCACGACTCGGCATTGGCGCAGACCACGGAGGAATCGCTGCGGTTCTTGGTGAAGGAGCACCGACTCGAAACGATCTGGCTCATCGCCCACGAAAACTGCGCCTTTTACAGCTCCCACTATGGCACCTTGTCGCGCGCGTATGCCGATTGCTGCCAGCGCGAAGACATGAACCGTGCGGCGGGGCAACTCCACGAGTGGTTTCCGGAAGTCGCCATTCGGCAAGTATACGCCTCGCTCGACGGCCCGCGCGTCGCGTTCGCCTGGATGGACGACGAATGGGGCTCGGCGCCCCTCGGCGGTTCGCGATCCGCCGCTGGCCCGGCTGTGGCCAACGCGGCGGCCCCTGTTTGAGCACGGCTGCGGCCGAACCTTGTGCTGCCGATTCACTCCCATGTTCACGGGAATCGTTGAAGTGCTGGGAACGCTCGTCGATGTTGTCGACGAGCCGCCGGGCAAACGGCTCGTTGTCCGCGCTCCGTCCATCGCCCTCGGCGCGGTCGTCGGCGAGAGCGTCGCGCTCAACGGCTGCTGCCTGACGGTCGTGGCCGTCGAAAAGGACTGCCTGGCATTTCAAGCTGGGCCAGAGACCTTGCAGCGCACCAACCTGGGCGACCTGCGGGCCGGCTCCGTTGTCAACCTGGAGCGCTCGCTGAAGCTCGGCGATCGTTTGAGCGGTCACTTCGTCACCGGGCACATCGACGGCGTCGGCACGCTCGCTGCCCGGCTCGACGAGGGCGACTGGTGCACTTGCTGGTTCACCGCGCCGCGCGAGCTGGCGAGGCAAATGGCCTCCAAGGGCTCCGTGGCCGTCGATGGCGTGAGCCTGACGCTGGTGGAGGTCGAGCCGGAGCGGTTCAGCGTCGCCCTCATCCCTCACACGCTGGCCGTGACGACGCTCGGCCGGTTGAGCGTGGGCGACCGAGTCAACCTGGAGACGGACGTGCTGGCCAAATACGTCCAGCGGCAACTGGCCGGCGGCACGTGACGGCCCGCGCGCACAAGCACCCCGGCTGCTGCCAGCAGCCGGGGTGCTGAAAACCCTGATACTGGCTGCTACTTCACGCGTTTCACTTCCGTGATCACCACCATGCGCTTCGGCAGGAATGCCAGCGCGCCGCCGTTGTCGCTGACCTCGAGTTTGGAAATCTGGTCCAGGACATCCTGGCCCTCCACCACCTCGCCGAACACGCAGTAGCCGTACTTCTCCGGGAACTGCTCGGGCCGCTGGTCCTTCTCGACCGGCACCGGGTCGAGATAGTCGCTGTTGTTGCCCAGGTTGAAGAAGAACTGGCTCGTCGAGCTGTCGATCACGCCGGGCTCCCGTACCATGGCGATCGTGCTCCGCGCGTTCTTCAGACCATTCTGTGCCTCGTTGCGGACCGGCTGGCGGCCGGCAGGTTTCTCCTTGAGGTCGCGTGTATAGCCGCCGCCAATGATCACGTCGCCGCCGCGCACCTCGTGAAAGATCGTGTCGGTGTAGAAGCCTTCGTCGACGTAGTGCAGAAAGTTCTCGACCGTCAGCTGCGCCTTCTCATGGTCCAGCTTGACGGTAATGTCGCCAGCCGTCGTGGAGATGAGCACGTGCGGGTAGGGAGTCGGCTCGGGCTGGTGCGCCGCGCCCTTGGCATCGACCGTCGATGAACCGTCGCCCGAGGAGGCGGCGGAATTGCTGCTCGATCCGCCGCAGCCGGCCAGGGCGAGGGCGGCCAGCGCCGCGAAAGTGGCAAGCAAGGAAAGCGGCTGACGCATGGAAAGTCCTCCGTGCTAGATAGTCCGTGCTGGGTGGTCCGAGGGGGCCCCGTGGCGAAACCTCGTGCGCTGGCCGTAAGGCGGACACTCTTGTCCGCCGCCGCGCTGAGGCCGCAGGAAGGAGCTGGATGGCGGTGAAACGAGACATGGCCGCTTCGTAGCGGGCGCGTACTATGCAGCCAGTCGGCTCTCCGTGCAAGACAGGTTTGCGCGAAAGTGCGGCGGTCGCGAAGCCCCTGGCGATGTCGCCGCCTCAGGTGACAGCAAGTCGGGCGAGCGCGATGGTCTTCCTCGCACGCCGCAATGCCTACGCTCGCCGTGAGCGAGCGGCTAAACTGGGACCTCTTCCATCACCGACCGATACGCTAGCCTGACCTGATCGATGCCAGCGTGACTGCTTACCTGCAAGACCTGACGCTTCGCCTGGCCGAGGGGGCTGGCCGCTTGCCGGCGGCCGCCCGCCAGCAGCACGCGGAGTTCCTGCGGGCCAAGCAAAACGCCGACGGCGGCTTCGGTGGACGCGAAGGCGGCAGCGACCTGTACTACACCGGCTTCGCCCTGCGCGGCCTGGCGATTCTCGGCGAGCTGCACGGCGAGTTGGCGGACCGGGCCGCCGGCTTCGTGCGGCAGCGGCTCGGCGGCCAGGCGGCGATCATCGACTTCTTGTCGCTGCTCTACAGCACGATGCTGCTCGACACGGCCGCGGGCATCAACGTGCTGGCCGGCGCGCCGGCCGATTGGCGGTCGCGCGTGGCCGCCGAAGTCGAGCGATTCCGCCGCGACGACGGCGGCTACGCCATGAGCCACGAAGGCTATTCCAGCAGCACCTACTACACGTTCTTGGTGCTGCTCTGCCAGCAGGTGATCGGCGCGCCGCCCGTGGAGCCGGAACGGATCGTGCGGTTCATCGCCTCGCGGCGGCGCGAAGACGGCGGCTTCGTCGAGCTAGGCCCCATGCGCAAAAGCGGCACCAATCCCACCGCCGCCGCCATCGGCACCCTGAAAATCCTCGATGCCATCGATGAAGAAACCCGCGAAGGCGCGATCGACTTTCTGGCCGAGCGGCAGACCGACGAGGGCGGCCTGGCCGCCAACACCCGCATCCCCTTCGCCGACGTGCTCAGTTCCTTTACCGGCACGCTGACGCTGCTCGACCTGGGCGGGCTGAAGGAAATCGACGCCGCGGACGTGCGGCGGTTCGTTCTCTCCCTCCAATCCGACGCCGGCGGTTTCATGGCCCACGCGCTCGACGAAGTCACCGACGTCGAGTACACGTTCTACGGCCTCGGCACGCTGGCGCTGCTCGCGAGCGATGATAACGTGACCGACGGATAGAGCGAACGTCTCAGCCATCAATCGTCTTTCGGCGGCGCCGGCGGCGGCTGCGAGGGTCCCGTCGGCAGCAGCAGCTCCAAGTCCAGCAGCAGCTTCTGCACGTCGCGGTGCACTTTCGCGGTCTGGCGGATCACCAGCCGGTCGGGCCACACGCGGAGGAAGGCCGGCGTGTCTTTGGCCGTCCAGGAATCCGGCGCCACGAGCTCCCGGACCAGTTTCGCGGCTTCGTCGGCCACCTTGGCGCGGATGGCAACATCCGCTGAGAGCACGTAAGCCCGCAGCACGATCTCGTCGTCGCGCGGTGGCTGCTGGGCGGCGGTCGCGTTGGCCTTGGCCCCCGGCTTGGGACGGGTGCCCCGCTCGCGCAGATCGGCCAGGAGCTGTTCCATCCGTTCGTGCACTTCGCGGCTCTGCGAGCACACGAGCGCAGATGCATCCTCGGAGAACTTCAGCGTGCCCGGGCCGCCCGCGGCTTTCCAACTGTCCGGCTGGACGGTGTTTTTGATCGTGTTCATCATCTCGTCCGCGTCCGTCCCGCCGACGACGGTCGCGAGCGGGTCACGGAAGGGCGGTCGGCTTCCATCCGGCGGCGCCATGACCTCCGCGACGGGACCGATCAAGTCCGCTATCGGATAGACGCGCACGGTCAACGTCGTTTGCATCTTGTCTCGCGAAGTGATGACGAGCGCGCCGTCTTGGACGATCCACGAGAGCTTGTGCTCGCGCAAGACGAGATCGAGCGCCGAGCGCAGCGACCGCTCTTTGGCGTGCAGGCCGAAGG
>JBGQHD010000320.1:0-6241 GCA_041497795.1 Planctomycetia bacterium | reverse complement strand
GAGGAACTGCTGGCCCACGTCGAGGAGTTCGTCATGCGGCTCAACGGCAAGCAGACGATCTATCAGATGATCCAGCTTGCCGATGAGGTGCGGGCCCGCGGCGGGCGGCCCCTGGAGCCCATCGCCTACAAACATCGCTATCACGATTTGTTGTGGGCGCAGATTGAGGACCGCATCGCCGGCCTGCGCGAGGGCCGGCACCAGCCCGACGACTGGACCGTGCCGCACTCGCGATCCCTGCTGGACGCCCTACGCGGTCGTGGGCTGGCGCTTTACCTGGCCTCCGGCACGGACCTCAAGTACGTCCGCGACGAACTGGCCGTGCTGCGACTAGACCATTACTTTCACCCGCACGTCTACGGCGCGCTGGACAACTACGAAGACTTCTCCAAGGCCAAGATCGTGCGGCAAATCCTGCACGACGCCGGTGTGAACGGGGAGGGCTTGCTCGGCTTCGGCGACGGCTTCGTGGAGATCGAGGAAATCCGCCGCGCCGGCGGCGTGGCCATCGGTGTGGCCAGCGAGGAAGAAACCCGCTCCGGCGTCAACGCCTGGAAGCGCCAGCGCCTGATCCGCGCCGGGGCCGACGTGATCATCGGTGACTATGGGTGCTTGGACGAGCTGCTTGATTTGTTGGGGATTTAGACTACGCGCTTCGCCCAGGGCTGGTGACTGGGGCTGGAGCGAAGCGCAAGCCGGCTTGCGCTTCGCTCCGGCCCCAGCCACTCGTCCGGCCGGCGAAGGTGCGGCAGGCTGGAAGCCTCCCCCCCATGACGATCGCTGCCCTACTACACCTGGTACACGCCCACCCGAAACGGCTCTTCGTCCGCGCAGCGGGTAACGAGCTCCAGCGATTGGATCAGCACGTCGCGGGTTTGGGCCGGGTCGATGATCTTATCGACCCAGCCGCGGGCGGCGCTATAGCGGACGTCGGTTTGGGTTTCGTAGTCGCTCCGCACTTTGTCGCGCAAGGCGGCCATCTCAGCGGCATCCACGGCATGGCCTTGCCGCTGGAGGCTCTTGACGGTGACGTCGAGCAGCGTGCTGGTGGCTTGCTGGCCGCCCATGACAGCGCATCTCGCGCTGGGCCAGGCGAAGATCAGCCGGGGGTCGAAGGCCTTGCCGCACATGGCGTAGTTGCCGGCGCCGTACGAGCCGCCCAGCAGCACCGTCAGCTTGGGCACGCGGCTGTTGCTGATGGCGCTCACCAGCTTGGCCCCGGCCTTGATGATGCCGGCCTGCTCGCTGTCGCGGCCGACCATGAAGCCGTTGACGTCCTGCAAGAAGATGATCGGCAGCCAGTCCTGGTTGCAGGTCATCACGAACCTCGCGGCCTTGTCGGCGCTATCGACGTAGATCACGCCGCCGTATGCGATCGGCCCCTTGTGTGCCGAGCCGTGGGACGGATTTCCAATCCGTCCGTCCGGACTCGCGGACGGATTGGAAATCCGTCCTACCTCTTCGCCGCCGGGCCGCACCGGGTGATGCTGATTGGCCACGATGCCGACCGGGAAGCCGCCGAGGCGGGCCGTGCCGCAGACGACGGTTTGGCCGAACTCGGCCTTGTACTCGTCGAAGCTGCCCTCATCGAGGAGGCAATCGAGCACGTCGCGGATTTCGTAGTCGTGCCGCGGATCGGGATGCACGATGTCGTACAGGTCCGTGCCGGGCCGCGTGGCCGGCTGGGCCTCGTGCCTGGCGAAAGGGGGTGCCGGCATGAAGTGCGTGCCATCGGCTGACGTGTGCGTGCCATCGGCTTTGCCAGTCATTTTAGCTTTTAGCTCTCGGCGGTCAGCTTTCGGCTGATCGCTGATCGCTGACTGCTGATCCCCACTGGCGGAGCCAGTGGCACACGTTCCGGGCTCGGCCGGTCCTTTGCCAACGAGCCGCCGCAGCCGGGCCAGGCACTTCTCGTCCGTCGGGTCGCGGTAGTCGATCGTGCCGCTGATGGCCGCGTGCATCGCCGCGCCGCCCAGCTCCTCATGCGAGACTTGCTGGCCGATGGCGCTCTTCACCAAAGCTGGTCCAGCGAGGTACAGGCCCGAGCCTTCGGTCATCAGCACCTTGTCGCACAGCACGGGCAAATAGCCGCCGCCGGCCACGCAGTTGCCCATGATGGCGGCGATCTGCCCCAGGCCGGCAGCCGAGATCACCGCGTTGTTGCGGAAGATGCGGCCGAAGTCGTCCTCGTCGGGGAAGACGTCCTCCTGGAGCGGCAGGAAGATGCCGGCCGAATCGACGAGGTAGATGAGCGGCAGCCGATTGCGGAAGGCCATTCGCTGGGCCCGCAGCACCTTCTTGGCGGTGGCGGGGAAGAAGGCCCCGGCCTTCACCGTGGCGTCGTTGGCGATGATCATGTGCCGCCGGCCGGCGACCGTGCCGATGCCGCAGATGACGCCGGCCGCCGGAGCGCCGCCCCATTCGTCGTACATCTGCCAGCCGGCCCAGATCGATAGCTCGAAGAACTCGGTCCCCTCGTCGATCAGCCGGGCGACCCGCTCGCGGGCGGTGAGGCGGTGTTTTTGATGCTGCCGGGCGATAGCGTCCGGCCCGCCACCCAGCGCGATTTCGGCCTCTTCGGCCATCAGCCGTGCCGTCAGTTCCGAGAGCGACTCAGGGGTGGTCGTATGCGGCATGAGCGATCGATTCAGTCGCTGAACGGCAACGGATTGGCGGCGGTCACGCAGCGGCGCTCATCGTAGCCGCATCTCGCAGTAGCGAAAAGCCGAGCGGTGGAGTAGGCTCAGGCCGTGCGGGTCAAACGGGTCAACGGTGCGGTGAACGTGGGATGGTCGGCTGGAGTTCCGACGGAGGTAATCGCATGGCCACGCTTGTCATCGATCCGGACGTGGAAGAAGAGATTCTCGAAAAGCGTCGCATCACCGGCGCCGACCGGTATGACGAGGTCTGGGACGGAGTGTACGTCCTGTCGCCCATGGCCAACGACGAGCATCAAGAGATTGGCACGCGATTGGCGGGCATTTACGACTATGTGCTTGGTTGGGACGCGCGTTGCCAGGTTCGTGCCGGCGTCAACGTGTCGGACCGCAAGGACAATTGGAGGAAGAATTACCGCGTCCCTGAGGTGGCGGTCTTTCTGGCCGGCACTAAGGCGATCAACAAGCGCACCCATTGGCTCGGCGGCCCCGACCAAGCCGTTGAGGTAATCAGCCCGGATGACCGGACGCGTGAGAAGCTACCGTTCTACGAGAAGGTTGGCACGCGCGAGGTGCTGCTGGTGGACCGCGACCCTTGGGCATTGGAACTATACCGTCTGCGCGGCAAGAAGCTCAGACTGGCGGGGAAGTGCACGCTCGACGAGCCCGCTGTTCTGGAAAGCAGCGTGTTGCCGCTGAGCTACACCTTGGTTTCGGGCAAGCCGCGGCCGAGCATTCAGGTCACGCACCGTGAGACTCGGCAGAAATGGCTGGTCTGAGCGAGGCGAGACCAACCGGTAGAGACGACCCCAATGAGTACCTGTCCCGATTCTGCAAGGTCCATTCCCCGCGCCGTCATCCATGTCGCCCCGATCTCGCGTCGCACTTTCCTGGGCGCGGCGGCGGTGACTTCCGGGCTGATGCTTGGCGCCGGCCGTCTCGCCTGCGCAGCCGCGCCGTCGGCCAAGATCATCGAGCGATCGGTGATCAGCCAGCAGCCGACGATGTACCACGGCTGGCCGACCTTGGCCCGGCGGCGGAATGGCGAGCTGCTGCTCGTCTGCTCCGGCGGGCGCGAGGCGCACGTCTGCCCGTTCGGCCGCGTGGAGCTGATGCGGTCGCGCGACGACGGCCAGACCTGGTCCTGGCCGCAGGTGCTGCTCGATGGGCCGATCGACGACCGCGACTCCGGCGTGGTCGAGACTGCCAAAGGGTCGCTGCTCGTCACCACGTTCACGTCGCTGGCGTTCGAGCCGGGCCTGGCCGCGGCCGAGAAAGCGGCACAGTCGGGGGCCAAGGGGGCGGGGGCGTGGCCCGCCGATCAGCTCAAGCGTTGGCAGGCGGCGCGCGACCGCATCGGGCCGGAAGAGCGGAAGAAAGAGCTGGGCGTGTGGATGATCCGCTCGACCGACGGCGGCGTGACGTGGTCGGCGCGCTACGATTGCCAGGTGAACAGTCCGCACGGTCCGGTGCAGCTCTCCGACGGGCGGCTGCTCTATGCCGGCAAAGACCTGTGGCGCGACGGCCGCGTGGGCGTGTGCGAATCGTCCGACGACGGCCAAAGTTGGCGCTGGTTGGCAACTATCTCGCCGCGCGACGGCGACAAGCCGGACGAATATCACGAGCTGCACGCCGTCGAGACGGCCGACAAACGGATCGTCGTCCACGTCCGCAACCACAACCAGGCCAATGCCGGCGAGACGCTGCAGACCGAATCGTCCGACGGCGGAAAGACCTGGGCCAGGCCGCGGCCGATCGGCGTCTGGGGCCTCCCCTCGCACCTGCTGCGGCTCAAGGACGATCGCCTGCTGATGAGCTACGGCCACCGCCGCAAGCCGCTGGGCAACCAGGCCCGCGTAAGCAGCGACCACGGCCGCACCTGGTCGGAGCCGCTCACGCTCTCCGACGACGGCATCACCGGCGACCTGGGCTACCCATCCACCGTGCAGTTGGCCGACGGCTCGCTGCTCACCGCCTGGTACGAGGTGCTGCGCGGCTCGCCGAAGGCCGTGCTGCGGCAAGCGCGGTGGACGCTGGAGGCGTAGTGTGGGCAGCACAGCGTGGTCAGCACCCCGGCTGCTCCAAGCAGCCGGGGTGCTTAGCGCGGCCCGGTGCTTAGCGACACCCGCCCTTTGACAGCTTTCGGCCGGCACTTAGAATACGGACGTGCGGTGCGTCCAGCCCTCGAGGCCCCGCCCTCGAGTCCTCATCCCGAGGCCGCTTTCACCGCACCCGCGGGCGCATAGCTCAGTTGGTTAGAGCGCAGCCCTGATAAGGCTGAGGTCCCAAGTTCGAGTCTTGGTGCGCCCACTTGTTGGAAGTCTCGCCGAAATCGCAGGTTGCGATTACCTGCCGGGCAGCCGGCGGAGCGGCTCGAAGGTCTTGCAGTTCGGTAACTACCGGATTGCTGGTCCCCGGAGCGCTCCCCATGCCCAAGCGAATCCCCTCGTACCGTCTGCGGTTCGCAGAGTTGTTCGCCTGACCGTCGGTCTGTCGGAACCCCCAGAAGGCACTGGCGAGCCAGTGGGACCACTCGCCGCCAGCGCCACCCCGTCGGGGTTCACCCTCATCGCGGCGGCCAGACGGGTCGGTGGCCCAGCCGAAGCGGCCGTAGTCGTATTCTTGGGTCCGTTCCTCCACCGAGGCCCCCGCCGCGCGAAGCTGGGCCAGCATGGCGTCCAGATCTCGCACGCGGTAGTTGAGCATGAAGGGCGCTGAGTTTGGGCCGAAGTACTCGGTGTCCGTGGGGAACGTGGACCAAACGGTCGGCACGATGCTGCTACTGCTGTATGGAGATGGTGGCATGGTCGGCTCGTCCCGCTCTCGGCCATCGAACTCGATCACCCGCACATCATACCTGGGAACGGGGTATGCCGTGAGCATGCGGAAGACATGAACATACTTCACGGATAAATCGCGATTTGTCGCTTTTTCACGTCCGGCGCGAGGTCCCTTTTGCGACATCGAGGGTAGGGCCGCCGTTGCGCGGTCGGGGCAGCTTATTGATCACCACTCAGACGCACACCGGCCTGCAAGTAGGCAGAGCCGCAGGCTGAGACTACGCCCCGACTCGCCATTATGGCTCGTGACCAAACGCACGACGCGCTGTCCGCTCAGCGCTCAATCCTCGCCGTCTTTCCCGGCTGCGCCAGCGAGCCGATTCAGCTCGCGCTCGATCTTCTGTCGCGCGCCGCCGATTACGCCCACGACGCCGGGCTAGACCCGTGGGAATTCGCCGTCGAGATCGAAGAGCTGCGGGCCCTGGGCGTCACCATCAACGACCTGCGCTGGCTGCTCGCCCGCGGCTACGCGACCCACGCCATCGAAACCACGCTCCCCGACAGCCCGAGCCGCACCTTCCGCCCGCCGCCCAGAAACGGTTTCTCCCCCGGCGCCTGCTTCGTCCTGTCCCCCGCCAAAGCCAACGCCTGGCAAGCCGCCGCGCCAGCGGCCAATGCCCCCTCTCCCCCCTGGGGAGAGGGCCGGGGTGAGGGGCTTCATCGTGAGGCCGGTCGCGGCGAAACGTCAGCCGACGGCCAACCGCCAACCAGCCCCCTCACCCAGCCTCTCCCCAACGGGGAGAG
>JBGQHD010000319.1:0-6245 GCA_041497795.1 Planctomycetia bacterium | reverse complement strand
TTTTTTTTGGGGCCCTATTCTCGGTGCCCAATTGGGTCGGCCGTGCCCCCACCTAATTGCCCCCCCGACCCCCCTTGCTCCACTGATCATCCGGTGCCGCTCGGCAAGCGGCACCTACTCGCCGGTCTTCACATGCTCCAGCCTCACGCGCAAGGCGTCGTGCTCTCGGTCCGCGCCCAACCGGGCGCGAAGCGGGCGGGCATCTGCGGCCAGCACGGCGGCATGCTCAAAGTGGCGGTGACGCAAGTGGCCGAAAAAGGCAAAGCGAACGCCGCGATCATCGAGGTGCTGGCGGAACAGTTGGGGCTGCGGCGATCGCAATTGCAGCTTCTTTCCGGCGAGACGAGCCGGGCCAAACGCGTGCTGGTGCAAGGGATCGATGCGGCTGAGTTGGCACGCCGAATCGATGCGGCCGTCGGGCGGTCCACGAGTCGCTAAAGAACGCGAACTCGTGCCAACGACTCCCTGGTGACGCGATCAGTCAGATGCCCCTCGGTGTCTGCTACCAACTGTGATCCGCGCCTCCACGCCGCGTCGCGGCGTTTCCGTCCTTTTCATCGCGTCCCCAGCCAACTGGCCACGCACACCGTCGTCAGGCAAATAACGACCGTGATGGCGAATGGCCGGCGCAACACGTACAGCAACCGGGGCCCCACGATGAAGACGGCGAGGACGAGAAACGTCGCATGCAGGGCAGAAATGAAGAGGGGCAACGAATTGCCCTCGAGCACGCCCATTGCCAGCAACAGCAGGACGCCGCCGCAGGAACCAAAAGCGGCGGTGCCCATGTGCCAGACGACGGCGAAAATGCGCCAGGTCATGTCCTCGTCGCCCCATTGGCGGCTCGGGAACAGGCGTTCGCGCCTCAGTGGCGACACAAACGATCGCTGCCCACTGACTCCGTGCGTGAGGACAAGTGTGAAATGCGCTAGTGCCGCGACGATGAACCAGGCTGTGGGGGGAATATCCAAGGAACACCTCCGGGATCTTGTGGACCTGCTCAACCTCGGCGCGACACACCAGTATCGCGGCTCGGTGAAGCAAAACGATTCGGAACGTTGATCGCTTGCGGATTTTCGCTGCGACAACGCCGCGTCATTGTTTGTAGCGCAGAGAGTCATGCCGCGTTACGTCCCTTCGCCGCGCCAAGCGCGTCTTGGTGTAAGGCATCGATGCGGCTGAGCTGGCTCGGCGGATCGATGCGGCACTGCGGCAATATTAGCGACGATCAGCGCTCATTAGCGTTCCTCTCTCTTGACAGACCTAGCCGTCCTCACCGTCCGGCGGCTCCGGGCTGAACTCGACGCCCTCATAGATCTCCGCCAGCGGCAGCTCGGCTTCGATCTCGCTCAGCGGAATGACCGCATCGAGTCCTTGGTACACCTCCCGCACGAAACCATGCTCCGTTCGGCGAAACACGACCGCAGCGGGCAATTCCTGCTCCAGCAAGACATAGACCGCAAGGGAGGGGATCGCCTGGTAGGCTTCCTTCTTCTCCCCTTCGTCGATGCGCCGCGTCTTCCGCGAGAGAACTTCGAACGTCACCGCCGGCTTGTCTTGAAACGAATCGCTCTGCGGATTGGGCCGGCAGATCACCGAGGCGTCGGGGTAGTAGAAGCGGACCTCCAGCGGCAGGCGAATGCGAATCTTCGTGTCGGAGTTGTACGGCCGACAACGGCAGCCGTGAAGCCGCCCGTGCAAAAAGCCAAGGGTATTCGTCGAAACGATGTTGTGCGCATTCCGCGCCCCCGCCATCGCGTACACAACGCCGCCGAGGTACTCGTGCTTGATCGGCGAATCCAATTCGCCAGCCAAGTAGTCCTCAACGGACACGAGGCTCAGCTTCACAGGAGGGGCGGTCAGCTTCGTTGCAGCGCTCATACGCACAGCCTAGCCTTGCCGCCGATTCTGTTCAAGTTGGGCACGCTGGCCATCGCGTTGTTGAGCGAAAGAAGCCCGGCTTCTTGGAGAAGTCGGGCTTCTCCCATACCTCGCGTTGCGGCATTTTCGCCACGCCGATATTCTGGCGGCAGCGGCGGTTACCTCACTTCAGTCCCGCGAGGGCTTCACCTTGTTCGCCGGACGGATTTCCAAGCCGGGCAAGATCGACCTAGTCGAGGCGCCGGAGCCGAAGCTCACCGGGCCGGGCCAGATCGTGTTTCAGCCGGAACTGGGCTGCCTCTGCGGGTCGGACCTGCCCTTTTTCGACGGGCCAGGCGAGTGGGGGCCTTTTCCGCAGAAGGTCGGCCACTCGCTGCACGAGCTGATCGGCGTCGTGGTCGAGAGCACCGGGCAGCGCTTCCGGCCCGGCGACCGGGTGCTGGCCGTGCCGCTCGATCAAATGGGCCTCTTCGAGCGGTTCGCGATCAGCGAGCAGCGGGCCATCCCGCTCGACCCCCGCAAGCCGCGCGAGCACACCATCCTGGCCCAGCCGCTGGGCACGGTCCTTTTCGCCCTGCGGAAGATTCCCAACTTGCTGGACAGCACCGTGGCCGTGGTGGGGCAGGGGCCGATCGGACAGATTTTCTGCGCGGCCCTCCGCAACGCCGGGGCGCGAAAGATCATCGCCATCGACCGGCTCGCCAGTCGGCTGGAAATGAGCCCACGGATGGGGGCCACTGACGTCGTCTGCACCGCGCAAGACAACCCGGTCGAGGCCGTGCGGCATGTGACTGACGACAAGCTGGCGGATTTGGTGATCGAAGCCGTCGGCCACCAGGACCAGGCGTTGAACCTGTGCATCGACCTCTTGGCTCCCGGCGGCCGGCTGCTGTACTTCGGCGTGCCGCCGGCGACCTTGGAAGCGGTCCGCTGGCGCGATCTGTTCTTCAAGAACGTCACGGTTCACACGTCGGTTAATCCCGACTTCAGCCGCGACTTCCCGCTGGCGATGCAGTGGATTGCCGAGGGGCGAATCGACCTCTCGCCGCTGGTGACACACCGCTACGAGGTAAGCAAGATCCAGAACGCCTTCGAGACGTTCCGCGACAAGACGGGCGGGGCGCTCAAAGTGCTGGTGGATTTCGCGCCCCAGTAGGTCCCGCCTGCCGGGCGGGACCAGCGGTTCTCAGCACGCGGCCTTACGGCGTAGGGTGCCACTGGCCCGCCAGTGCGGAATGCCAACCGACGCCAACTCAAAAAGCACTGGCAGAACCAGTGCCACACAACCCGAACTCACGGTTTGGCCACCGTCACCTTCAGCGGCTCGGAGGCGAAGGTGAACTTGATGGCGAAGTTGATCGACTCGTGCACCATCACGGCCACCTGCTGGCCCTCGACCGGCTTGGCGTCGGCGGCGGCCTTGAGCGTGATCGAGCCTTTGGACTGCTCGCCGGTGAGCAATGTTTGGCTGGCGGCGCCGTCGATCGTTACGCCCGGCGGCAGGCTGTTGTTGTAGTTAAACTCGAGGTGCTGGTAGATCACGTCCAGCGTCAGGTTGGCCTTGCAGTCGGGCTGCCGCTGGACTTCGACTTCGACCTTCTTCGATTCGCCCGGCTTGAGCGTGATCGCCGTGGGCGTGATCTTCACGGCGAGCAGATCGAGCGGGTCGCCGACCGAGACCGTGTGCATCTGCACCGGGAAATGATTGCGGCCGCCGCCGGGGTTGTAGAACTCCTGCAGCGGCCGGGCCTCAACCTTCAGCGGCTGCGGCTTGCCGTCGGGGCCGGGCGCGCTCGCCGTGCCGTAGACCCGCACGTTGGCCGCGCCGCGCGGCGCATCGGCCGTGGCTTGCAGGATGATGCAGCCGTCGGTGCCGCCGTCGAGAATGCGGCCGCAGTGGGCCTTCACGCCGCCGGGCAGCCCGTCGATGGCGAGCTGCACCTCGCCCGTCATGCCGTCCTTACGCGTGATCCGCGCGTGGATCACGCCGGCCGTGCCGGGGGCCAGCAGCGTCTTGTCGGTGTCGAGGTCCATGACGAAGGTCGGCTGGCTGTGGGCCGCCTTGAGAAAGTATCCGAACGTCGGCCCGCCGCGCTGGTGCACGTCGCGGATTTGCAGGAAGTACCGCCCGTCGGCCGGAGTGGTCCAGCCCTCGATGTAGGAGTCGGCGGTCTGGTTGAAGCCGCTGTAGCCGGAGCGGCGCTCGGCGTGATCGTCGTTCTCGATCAGCCGCTCCCCCTTGGGCCCCAGCACGCGCAGCACGGAATCGAGCTGCGAGCCGTGCCGCTGGGCGATGAGGTCGAACGTGAACCGCTCCCCCTTCTTGGCCTCGAAGGCGAAGTGATCGACGTCCCCCTCCGCATCCATGCCGCCGCTGATGCCGCAGGGGATGTTCACGGCCTGGGCGCCGGCGATCGAGTTGTTGTCCGTGGCCGCCTCGCGGACCTCGGGCAGCTTGCTGACGACCACCGCCACAGGATTGCTCTTCAGGTCGTTCCCTTTGGCGTCCTTGCCCAACGTCAGGACGTAATGCCGCAGGCCCTCCGGCTCGTCCGCCGGCAGGCTCAAATCGGCCGTCGCGCCGGGCGGCACGCCGAAACCGGCCAGCCGCAGCTTGGTGGTCGTGCCGGGGCGCACTCCCAGCGGCTGGGCCTGCGTGACGAACGGCCGGTCGTTGATCTCGATGCAATAGGTCCAGTACGGGTAGCCCTGGTAGCGCACATCGCGGACCTCCAGGTAATACTCGCCGGCCGCGGCGAACTTGTGGTGCAGCAGCGGATCGGCGGCGAAGTAATTGTCGTTGGCGGCCGCGACGCTGCCGTTGGCGTCGCGCACGCTCAAGATCAAGTCTGCGGTCATTTGCAGATCGTGAATCCGGTCGGCCAGCCGGTGGGCGAACGCATGAAAGGTGAGCGACGTGCCGGCGGCGACGCGGAACTTGAAGTAGTCCACGTCCTCGTTGGCCTCGATCGCGCCGCAAACCGTCGCCGGCAGGTTGATGGCCTGGGCGGCCTTGAGCGTGTTGTTGTTGGCCGCCTCGACGATGATGGGGTCGCGCGTCACCACGATCTGCCCGAGCGTCGAGGCCCCCTGCGGCGTGATCAGCCGCACGTCGCGCATGCCGGGCAAAGCGTCGGCGGCCGTTTTGAAGCGGACCTTGAGGCGATTGACGTTGGGCGCCTTGGCTGGCGGCTTGGCCCCCTGCTTGGGCGTCCCTTGCTTGGGCGCGGGCGGCGGATCGACCTCGCCCACCACGCCGCCGCCGGTGACCAGCACCTGGTAGGCCCCGTGCAAGTTGTAGCGCGACTCGAACTCGCACTCGCACGTCGCCCCGGCCTGCACGGCCACCGGCCGGACGGCCATGATCATGGGGTAGAACCGCTCGGCCCGACAGACGGAGGCGCACAGGGCAAGCACGAGGAAGGGAAGCGTGTGTTTCATGGATGTCGGTTCCACGAGGATGGTCGCGCGGTCAACCGCCGACGCGGCGGCTCACGATCGTCGCGGTATCTGCTTCAGAAGCACGTTGAACCCAGCTTGCTCGAAATGACGATCGGCGGTCAGCGCATCGTGGAGTCCCTGTTGGCTCATGACGACGAAAGAAGTGCAGTCGGTCAGCGACCAGTTCTTGTCCGGCCGTTGGCCGTAAAGATCGCGGCCGGCATCAAACAGCTCCGCCGACACTGGTACGATCAAGACGTTCGGGTCGGACCGCACTTGGGAGAGCAAACCGACGAAGACCTGCCGGGTTCGCGAATCGGAGAGAGCATTGGCGAGTTCTAGCAGCACGAACTCCGTAACTACCACGCGCCGCCGCAGGTCTCGACTCAGGCGGGCTGCTTCGGCATGGTGCACGTCGCTGGCGCCCAGCAGAGCCAGATAGAATGACGTGTCAGCAAAAACGGCCGTCATGGTCGCTTGGGCGTTCCGTAGAGGTAATGGTCGTGATTCGTGGAGAGATCGGGCGGCAACCCTTCGGCCGCACCGATGAATGGCGCCAGCCGATCATACAGACTGGGAATCGTTTGCTGCTGGTCCGCCACCTCGGTCCCCGCGACCGGGTTCACGCGCACTTCCGCGCCCTCGGGCAATCCGCACGGCTCATCCAGCACCACGACGCCATTCTTCACGTGCCCGCGGTAGACCATACTCGTCCCCTCGTGGAAGCCACGATCGCCTGAGAGTGTTCCATACTACTGCGCTTTGCCGTCTGGGACCAGTCGGGTGTGTGCCCAAGGATTCTGGCGAGGCTAATTTCTTTCGGGGTCTAGGGTTGTCCAGTAATTGGGCCACAAGTGGCTATCGTCGAGGCAGGCGAGGGCCATCAGGGCTTCGACGTGGTCGCTGTCCCAGCGGCGGCCGCG
>JBGQHD010000318.1:0-6248 GCA_041497795.1 Planctomycetia bacterium | reverse complement strand
GTAGGCACACTCCGTGTGCCGTAGAACGGAATTCATTCCGTTCGCAACTTGAAATCAGGACGAGCACGAACGGAATGAATTCCGTTCTACGCCGACGGCACACGGAGTGTGCCTGCTACCGTGCTAACGCGTCGCGGCGGCCCCGCTCCGCGCGGCCTTTTCCAGCTTCTTGGCGGCTTGGGTGCCTTCCCAGGTGAACTCCGGCTCGCTGCGGCCGAAGTGGCCGCCGGCCGCCGTCTTGCGATAGATCGGCCGGCGGAGGTTCAGGTACTCGATGATCCCCTTGGGCGTCAGCGGGAACGTCTGCCGCACCAGCTCGCACAGCCGCTCGTCATCGACTTTGCCCGATTCGAACGTATCGACGTTTACGCTCACCGGGTCGGCCACGCCGATGGCGTAGGCCAACTGCACCTCGCAGCGGTCGGCCAGACCGGCGGCCACGAGGTTCTTGGCCACGTGCCGGGCCATGTAGGCGGCGCTGCGATCGACCTTGGTGGGGTCCTTGCCGCTGAAGGCCCCGCCGCCGTGCCGGCCCCAGCCGCCGTAGGTATCGACGATGATCTTGCGGCCCGTCAGCCCGCAGTCGCCGTGCGGCCCGCCGACCTCGAACCGCCCCGTGGGATTGATGTGATACTTGACGTCCCCCTGGTTCAGCTCTTCCGGCAGCACCGGCAGCACGATCTTGTTGATGACGAAGTCGCGGATCTCCTCGTTCGACACTTCCGGCGTGTGCTGCGTGGAGACCACGACGGTATCGATCCGCACCGGCCGGTCGCCGTCGAACTCCACGGTCACCTGGCTCTTGCTGTCGGGCCGAATCCAGCCGACCTCTTTCTTCTGCCGGGCCACGGTCAGGCGGTTGATGATGCGGTGGGCCAGCGCGATCGGCAGCGGCATCAGCTCCGGCGTGTCATTACAGGCATAGCCGAACATCAGCCCCTGGTCGCCCGCCCCGTCGCGGTCCACGCCCATGGCGATATCCGGGCTCTGGCTGTGCAGCAGCACGTTCACCTGGCAGGTATCGGCCGCGAAGCCGATCTGGCCGCCCGCATCCTTTTCGTTCGTGTAGCCCACCTCGCGGATCACCTGCCGGGCGACCTTCTCGTAATCGACCTTGGCCTTGGTGGTGATCTCGCCGGCCAGGCAGCAAAAATCGGTGGTGACCAGCGTCTCGCAAGCCACGCGGCTCATCGGGTCGGTGGCCAACAGGGCGTCGAGAATGCCGTCGGAAATCTGATCGGCCAACTTATCCGGATGGCCCATGCTGACCGATTCGCTGGTAAACAAGAACTTGCCGCGTGACACGTGTCGCTCCTATCGGAAAGATCAATTGACTCAATGGCCGGTTAAATAACCCGCGTACCCGTCATCCAGCTTCTCGGAGACGCTCACCTCAGCGTGAGGTAACGCGATCCGAAAACGGGACCAGCGGCTTTCTTCCGTACTCGCTTTGACGAACCCGTTCGCGATCGAGTAGTGCTTCCAGTCCTGCTTCGTAATGTTGCTATACCAAAAAAGGTCGGGGTCATTCCCATCCGCCACGCCGTATCCGACCACATACGTCAGGCTGACTCTTTTCAGTGAAGGCCACTCCCGGAGATCAGGTAGCATCTGGTCGGCCAAATGGCCTGGCATAGCGACGCCGACAACTTTGTCGAAGTCACCACCATGCATGACCGCCTCGATCCAGCCGCGCCGCTCAAGCTCGACAGATCCGCCTAGCTCGACAATCCGAGCCACTGCGCGCCGCTGCGGCTCCAATTGCCGCGCCCGCCAGCCGAAAAACGCGGCGCCCACCGCGATCACGGTCGTCAGCAGCAGCAAAAACCGCAGGCTGAACTGCCACGGCCGCCACTTGGTCGCTCGCCTCACGATCCGCCTCCTCGCGCCGCGTGGGCGCCCAAACGGTCGCAGCATTATGGCCCGCCGCGCGCGAGCGGGCAACAGCAAGAGGCTGCCAGATCGCTCCAAGAAAAGCGATCGAAGCTCGCTCGAATTCCTGCGCTTGACGCGAGGACCGCCGAATCACCATCGCACCGAAGGTGCTTGACCCGACAGCCCAGGGCGAAGCCCTGGGAACGTCAGACCGCCCAGACCCGTAGGCCCAACGGGCCGCAACGACGGGCGCGATGACGAGTGACGGCCCGTGGGGCCTAAGTTATGGGTGACGTCGCCGACCCAGGGCTTCGCCCTGGGCTGTCGAGTCATGGGCCGTTGGCCCAGGGAGCGCTGGCGTCAGCGTGTGTGAGTTCATCTGGGGCTGGGCGAGTATGATACGCTACGTTACTGCGATGAAGACCATTGTTTCGCGCCAGGGACAGATCGTGCTTCCCGCCGAGCTGCGGCAACGGGACCACATCATGCCCGGTCAGCGCTTTGAGATCGAGCGGATCGAGGCGGGACGGTACTTGCTGAAAAGGGAAGTAACACCCGACAACTCTGGGCTGGTGGATTGGCTATTGGCTTGTCCGGCGAAGGGCTGGTTCGAAGCGATCCCCTCAGAATCGACGGAGACTCTGATCCCATGAAGATCTACACCAAAACCGGCGACCGCGGCGAGACGGGCGTGTTTGGCGGGCCGCGGGTGGCCAAGGACCATCCGCGGATCGAGGCCTACGGCACCGTCGATGAGCTGAACGCCGTGCTGGGCCTTGCCCGGTGCGAGAAGCTGCCGCCGGACGTGGATGACCTTTTGGCCCGCATCCAGAACGAGCTGTTCGACGTGGGCGCCGAGCTGGCCACGCCGCAGCCGGAGGCTCACGGCATCCCGCGCATGACCGAACAGCACGCCCAAGCGCTGGAGCAAGCGATCGACCACTACGAGGCGGGGCTGACACCCCTCAAGACGTTCATTTTACCCGGCGGCGTGAAAGCGGCCGCCTGGCTGCACCTGGCCCGCACCGTCTGCCGGCGGGCCGAGCGGCGGCTGGTGACACTGGTCCGCCAGACGGCCGGCAGCCACGAGGCAATCTCGCCGACGCTCGTCATCTACCTCAACCGGCTGAGCGACCTCTTCTTCGTGCTGGCCCGCAGCGTGAACGCCGACGCCAAAGTGCCCGACGTGGCGTGGCGGAAGAGAGGCTAATGTGGGCATCTCGCTCCGCGAGTTGCAGTGGGGTAGGCTTCCAACCTGCCGAGCGCGTGCAAAACGATTACGGCAGGCCGGAAAGCCTACCACACCCATCTCGCGGAGCGAGATGGCTACTTTAGCTGGTAGAACTTCGTCGCCCGCGCTATCACGTCGAACAGGAACCGGCCCATCGAGTAGTGGCCGCAGTCGCACCACACGATCTCCGGCTCGCCGGCGGCCTTCCAGAGCGACAGCGTGCACTCGCGGGGGATGATTTCGTCGTAGCGGGCGTTGACCATCGTGACGCGGCGGCCGCGCAGGTTCTTGCCGTAGGTGGCCGGGTCGATCGGCCGCAGGGCCTCGACCATCCCATCCAGCGTGCCGCCGGCTTCCAGCCACTTCTTTTGGGCCACGGCCGCATAGGGCGAGTTGGCGCCGACGCGGCCGATGTCGCCGCCGGCCATGACCAGGAAGACGTTTTGCAGCCGCGGCTCGCACTCGGCGGCCAGGGCGCCGGTAATCGCCCCCAGGCTGATACCGAAGACGCCCAAGTGCTTGCCATCGACCTCGGCCTGCCCGCCGAGCCAGGCGGTCGCCCGGCGGATGTCGAGCACGGCCTGCTCCATGCCGCGGACCGACTCCTTGGGATCGACCGAGATCATGCGGGCCGGCATTCCGGGCGGCCGCCGCGGGCCGTAATAGGGCATCTTCACGAACAGCGCGCAGACGCCGTGGTGGGCCAGCGTACGGCCCATCAGCCGGCAGAGGTCGAAGTCGCCCCCGAGGATGTGCAGCACGATCACGCCAGGGTAAGTGCCCTCGGCCGCCGGGCGAAAATACTCGCAGTGCACCGTGTTGTTGACCGGGTGCGGCGTGACGACCGGCGAAGGGAACGTGACTTCCGAAAGGCGGATTTTGGTCGCGGCCGTCTCCTGCGGGCGCTGCTCGAAGGCGAAACGGTGCTGGGCCAGGCGGAAACGCGCCGGCACGGCGGATTCTTCCTTCGTCGGCCGAAATTCGATCTCGCCCCGCCGCACTTCGTCATCCGACCGGGCGGAAGCGGCGACCAGGAGCAGGCAGCAACCAAGAGCGACTACGCGGTGCATAAGCCTTCGAAAGACAAGACCACAGAAGGACCCAGCGCGGCTGAACCGCAATCAAGACGACCTCGTCGCCCGCGAATTACGCGAATGAACGCGAATACGGATAACATTCGCGTCGATTGGCGTGATTCGCGGGCAACAAGCGACGTCATTGCACGCTCCGGCCGTGCAGTGCGGCACGTCGGCCTGACGGCTCGACGCTCGCCCCCAACGCTGTTCATTATATCCGATCCAGCGTATCCATCCACCGCACCAGCTCGGTCTGCTCGTCCGCGTTCAGGTAGCGGGCGGTGGGGCCGAGGTCCTTGACGGTGACGGGGTACTTCAGGCCGCGGACCTGGGCGGCGAAGGCGTCCACCTGCGGCGGCTTCACGCGGCCTGCGGCGCTCTTGGTGACGTAGAACGCCAGCGGATGAATCGGCTCCTGCTCCGGCGGCCGGGCCGGGGCCACGGCATCGACCGCCGCCACGCCGCGGACCAGCGCTTGCTGGGCCTGCGCCACGGCGAAGGCCATCGCCCCGCCCCCTTGATAGCCGTGGGCCACGATCCGCGTGTCGTCCACGTGGTACGTGCCGCGGACCTTTTCCACGACCTGGGCCACGAAGGCGATCTCCTTGCCGGGGTTCCACTGCAGCGGGTCTTCCGACTTGGGGGCCACCAGGATCAGGTCGTGCGCCTCGCAGAGCGGCTTCCAGCGGGCGATCAGCTCCTCCACCTGCTTGTCTTCCTTCAGCCCGGAGGCCTCGTGCAGCCAGATGACCACGCCGTGGGCCACCGCCGGGTCGTAGCCGGTGGGCACGTAAAGAATGCAGTCGTTCTTGAACTCGGCCAGCTTGAGCCCCTGCTTGCCCACCGGCGGCTGGGTGCCCAGGAACGGCTTGCGGCCCTCCATCGAGGCGGGCAGCTTGTCGGGGATGCCCTCCGGCTGGGCCGCCAGGGTGACTTCCAGCTTGAGCCGCTCGTCACCGCGGAGCACCTCGACGGGCGCCTTCTGGCCGACGGAAAGGGCGCTCACCGCCTCCCGCAGGGCCTCGCGGTCGGCCACCGGCTTGCCGGCCACCGCCACGATGCGGTCGCCCGGCTGAATGCCGGCGGCGTCGGCGGGGCTGTTGCGATAGGTGTAGCGCACCGCCACGCCGCCGGGCTTGGCGGGGTCTTTCTTGTCGTCCTTCTTCTCGTCTGCCTTCTTGACGTCTGCCTTCTTCGCTGGGTCGGCTTTCTTGGCGGGGTCCGAGGCGACGCGCAGCGGCAGCACGCCCAGGAAGGGCCGGGCGTACGGATCGAGCTTATCGACCAGCTCGATCTCGCGCTCGATGCGCTCCTTATCCCGCAGCACGACGACCTTCACCTTTTCGCCGGCGTAGAACGGGCCGAGGAACTCGCGGACCTGGACTTCGCGAATCACCTCGCGGCCGTTGACCTCCGCGATCTTGTCGCCCGTCTTGAAACCGGCCTTGTACGCCGGCGAGTTGGGTCGCACGGCCGCGATCACCGCCGGGTCGGCGAACGGGTTGCCTGGCCGGATGTTGACGCCCATCACGCCGGGGAACAGGTCCTTGCCCTCCTTCAGCCGCGGCAGCATCTTGACCACGTGCTCCAGCGGAATGGCGAAGCTGATGCCCGAGTCGTACCATTCGACGCCCCCCAGTTTGTCGCCGCTCTGGGAAGAGAGCGGCACCAGCACCCCCTGCACGCGGCCCTGGATATCGACCAGCGGGCCGCCGTAGTTGCTGGGCGAGACCTTGGCGTCGGTCTGCAGCGCGCGGCCCAGGATGCGGTGGTCGGCGCTGATGATCCCCTCGGAGACGTTCACCCGGCCGCCGTCGAACACGCGGCCGATGGCGATGGCATACTGGCCGACCGCGATCTCCTTCTCCGGCGTGGGCACCGCGGGGACCAGCTTCTCTTCCGTCTGCACCTTGAGCAGCACGACCATGCGGCTGTTGTCCGTGGCCACCAGCTTCGCCGGCCAGCGGCTGCCGTTGGACAGCCGCACGAGGATCGTCGCCGGGCGTTGCACGAAGTTGAACGCGCTGGAGACCACGTAGCCGTCCGACGAAATCACCAGGCCAGTG
>JBGQHD010000317.1:0-6261 GCA_041497795.1 Planctomycetia bacterium | reverse complement strand
GCCGCCCGTGCGGGTCGCACCGCCCGTGCCGCCGCTGCCGACGGCGCCGCCCGAGCTCGTGGCCCCGCCCGTGCCGACGGTTCCGCCCGAGCTGCTGGCCCCGCCCGTGCCGCCGGTTCCGCTGCCTGAGCTGCTGGATGACTGTCCAGTGCTGACGATCTCGCCACTCAAATCGCCGCCGGTGCCCCCGCTGGTGACCACCAAGGTCGCCTTGCCTGCGTCGAAGTCGGCCAAGAGGCCTTCCAAGTCGCCATCGCTGACGTCGCCGGCGCTGATGAGCGATACGGTTAGCGGGCCGATCTTAAAGGTCATCGCATTGCTGAAATCCACGGCCGGGGCCACACTCGCAGCGCTGGTGCCGCTGCCCGTCCCACCGGTTCCGCTGCCCGTCCCACCGGTTCCGCTGCCCGTGGCGCCGGTTCCGCTGGCTGTCCCGCCGGTTCCACTGCCGGTGGTGCCGGTTCCGCTGGCTGTCCCACCGGTTCCACTGCCTGTCCCGCCGGTTCCACTGCCGGTCGCGCCCGTGCCGCTGCCCGTCCCACCGGTTCCACTGCCCGTCCCACCGGTTGCGCTGCCGGTCGCGCCCGTGCCGCTGCCCGTCCCACTGGTTCCGCCGATGCCGCCGGTGCCGCTGCTCGTGCCACCGGTCCCCCCGGTGCCGCTGCCGGCGCCACCGCTCCCCGAGCCGCTGCCCGAGGATGATCCTCCACTTCCGCTGCTCACTTGAATCTCCGCGTTCTCGGCCTCCTGATCCAAGAACAGGTCCAACCGCGTGCAGACCAGCAACTGCGAGCCGAACATGTCCATCGTCTTGAAGGTGGCGATCGACACGCCATTGGTGTCCGCGCCGGTGGCGACCGCGTAGTAACTCGCGTCACCGTCCAGGCCGACCAGACAGCCCGTTTGAGACAGGCCCAGAAACACCAGCAACATCGACAGCCATTTCCGCATGGCCAACTCCTTCGCCCAGATGCGTGGATGAAAGTTTCCTGATTGCGTGCCGCTGGCGCTCGAATCGAAGCGCAGGACCCCCCTCAGCCGGGGGAACGGGCAGACGCCGCTCCAGTGGCTTGGTTGATCGCTTGCTAGACAAAACCCCGGCGGCGCGGTGTAAGTTTCGCAAGCCAAAGAGAAAACGCACGGAAGGCGCCGCTCGGCGGAAAGGCTCGATGGACTAGGCGATTTGGGAAGGCGTTTCCCCACCCGCCGCGGCCCCCTAGGCAACGAATCTGCCAAATCTTCCGCGAGCCACCGCGCGCGCCAGAAAAGCTAGACTGGTAATGGTACGTTCCCGATCCATCGAATTTGCCGGATTTCAGGCGCATGGGCACCCGACGCCAGGCTCGGTACACGCTCGTCGGCCGACCTCCGCTGCGCGCCCAGTGGGAATCGGCGTGCGGGGCCGTCACCAGCGCGGCCGACTTGCTCGACCTCTCTCGCGGCGGCGCCAAGCTGGTGCTCGACGACAGCCCCGGCATCGGCGCGGCACTCACCCTGCACTTCGACGACCTTGCGTGCGCCGTGCCGTCCACGGTTTGCTGGAGCCGCGTGGATGAGAACGAGCGCTGCTGGGTGGCCTGCTCGTTCGACCCGCCCCTGCCGGAGGAAGTGCTCGAGGCTCTGCTGCAAGAGGGATACCTGGAACGTCGGCGCGACCCGCGCGAGCCGGTGGAGATCCCGGCGATGGCCCGCTGGCCGATGGGCGACCCCGTCGCCGTGGACGTACGCGACTTTTCGGCGGGCGGCCTGTGTCTGACCGCGCCGCACGCAGCCGCGCGCGGTCAACGGATGCTGCTGCACCTAGGCCACGGCGAGGACACTCAAGCCAGCGCCTTGGTCGAAGTGCAATGGTGCATCCGCTTCGACGATGGCTATCTGATCGGATGCAGCTTTCTGCACCGGGAAGGGCTGGCGGCCGTGCGGCGGATGGCGACGAACGTAGTATTTCAGGATGGCGACGAGTCCCCCCAGCCCGCCAGGGGGCTCCGCGCCCGCCTTGAGGGCTTGAAGGCCGCCTGGAAGAGCATCGCCGCCTGGGCGGATCGCGATCGCTGACGGCTTGGCCGAACGTCCGACATCGAACGTCCAACGCGCCGAGCTTGACAACGTCCTTCGCCCGAATATTATGAGGCTTCATAGGTTAGGTCGCCGCCGCTGGTCACCGCTTCGGGTAGGCGGCATCGCGTGGGCGGCTTCGGGGGCAATGCACTCGGGGGCAATGCCTTTCGCATCGGCCCGCTTGGGCAATAGCCTGCAGGCGCAGGAAGGCCGGCGGCCGCCACGATCGGCGGGTCCGGGAACACCTCTTGTTAGGAGCCGCGTCGATGGCCGCACACCGACGCTTGGCGGTTACCGAAGTAGGCCAAGTCACCGTCGTGCGGTTCGCGGACCGCCGTATCTTGGACGACGCCAACATTCAGGAAATCGGCCAGGAGCTGTATCAACTCGTCGAGGAAGAGCGCCGGAACCATTTACTGCTGAACCTGTGCGACGTGGATTTCCTCGCCAGCTCGGCACTGGGCAAGCTGATTACGCTGCAGCGCAAGCTCAAGGCCCGCGGCGGCACGCTCAAGCTGAGCAACGTGCGGCCGGAAATCTATGAGGTGTTCGCCATCACCAAGCTGAACGCCAAGTTCGATATTCGCGACGATGAACGGGAGGCCCTGGCGGCGTTCCAGGAGCAGGGCGCACTTCCCGATTCCGATAACTCGACGCCGCCTGGTTCATCGCCGCCGGAGGCCCCCTCCGGTTCGTGAACCCTGACCGCGAACTCTGACCGCGAACTCAGACCGTTGTGCTCCACCGCGATTGATGCTGGTGCCTTTCATGTCCTTGTTTTCCTTCTTTGCGCGACGCAGCCAGCCGCCGACTCGGGCGTCCGCGGACCTCGCCGCGGCCAGGACGCGTGAGCCGTCGCCGGAGGAATCGGGCCCCATGAGCCGCAGCGCCGTCACGGAATTCTCCTGGGAGCGCTCGATCCCCAGCCGCGCCGACGTCGGCAAGGCGGTGATCGACGAGGTGCTGCGGCAGCTCGAGTCGCTGCGCTGGAACGAGCGCGACTTGTTCGGCATCCGGCTGGCGCTGGAAGAGGCCGTCATCAACGCCATCAAGCACGGCAACCGCTTCGACGAGAGCAAGTGCGTGGCCATCGTCTGCCGCCTGACGCCGGAGCTGCTGCACATCGAGATCGCCGACGAAGGGCAAGGCTTCGTGCCCGAAGAGGTCCCCGACCCGACCGACCCGGAGAACCTCGAGAAACCGTCCGGGCGCGGGATCGTGCTGATGCGCAACTTCATGTCCCTGGTCGCCTACAACGAGCAGGGCAACCGGGTGATCATGGAGAAGCAACGCGAGGCGGAGGCCGGTTAGAACGTCGAACGTCCAACGTCGCTCGCTGGCGTTCGACGTTGGATGTTTGGCCGAGGGCGCAGAGGCGACATTCAGCGCGGCGCGTGGGCCGCCTCGGGCCAAAGCGTTTGACAATCCCCCTGGCCGCTGCTAGGTTCACCCCCGCTAACAGGCGTTGGTGGCCGCCGGGCTGGCTAAGTCCGGCGGCGAACAGGGAACCCGGTGTGAATCCGGGACGGCCCCGCCGCTGTGAGCGGACGCTTTTGAGGGATTGCCCTTCTGTTGCCATTGCCGCCGCCGGTCGAACCGACCGCGGAGGGTGAGAAGGCCGGGCGAGCCCCCAGTCCGCGAGTCAGAAGACCTCCCACCGCCTACGGATGCAGTCGTTTGCGAGGGCAGACGCTGTGTCGTACGGTATGTTCGTCGTCGCCTTCCTGCCTTTGGGTTGATGCTCCGCGCCTGTGCGCCGGCTGCTGCGCCGGGCGTTGAGCACCCCGGCTGCTTGGGAGCAGCCGGGGTGCTGCACTCGCGCGGTGCTGCACTCGCTCAACGCGGCCGGTGACCGGCGAGCCGTACCTCCACCACCTCATTCTCTCAGGGAGGTCGTCATGGCTGCGTTGCGTGTGGTGTCATTGCGTCCTGCGTCCAGTCGAAGCCGCGGTTTTACGCTGGTCGAGCTGCTGGTGGTGATCGCCATCATCGGCCTCTTGATCTCGCTCCTGCTGCCGGCCGTGCAGGCCGCGCGCGAGGCGGGCCGGCGCACCCAGTGTGCCAGCCATTTGCGGCAGAACACGCTGGCGGTGCTTCTGTTTCACGATACGCGGCAGTACCTGCCCCCGGCGAACCTGGTCTCCGTCGGATCGCGGCAAGTGACCTGGTTCGGCGAGATCGACTACTCCACGGGCACGGTGGACACGCCCCAGGGCCTGATCTCCCCCTACATCGAGAACAACAAGGCCGTGCTGCACTGCGCGAGCTGGACCACGGAGCTGAAGCTCCTCTACCAGGGCGAGACCGGCGGCTACGGCTACAACCAGAACCTGGGGACCGTCGATTACTCGAACTGGCCGCAGCCGCCGCAACTGGTGAAGCGAACGCTGGCGTCCTTTCCCTCCACGTCGCGGACGATCGTCCTTTCCGACGCGGCGCGGATTCAGCTCCCCTGGTCCGGCGACCCGGTGCTCAAGGCGACCGAGAACTTCTATCTCCAGGGGCCGCAGGATGCGTTTGCCGCCCCCAACACGCACTTCCGCCACGCCGGCCCGACGGCCAACGTCTCGTTCCTCGACGGGCACGTGGAGCCGCGGCAAGAGCCATTCGTCGCCTCGCCTAGCTATTGGCCGCAGTCGGCCAATGACCTGCGGCGGAAGCTGAAGATCGGCTACGTGAGCGAGCAGAGCGTCGACGCATATCGCGCGAGTTAGCGGCGAGCAGAGGAGCCGCGAACAGAAGCCCGGCTTCTTGGAGAAGCCGGGCTTCTGAGTGAGCAAGCACCCCGGCTGCTGCGAGCAGCCGGGGTGCTGACGCGCGTGTGACCTAACTCCTCAACGTCCATTCGCCTTCGCGGCCGCCGGCGCGAAGCGGTAGATTCCCTGCCCCGTCAGCGTGTGCGTCATCAGATACGCTTCGCCGGCTTCATCCTCGCCGAAGGAGAGGATCGGTAGGCCGCGGTCGCGGATCGGGCGGTTGGCGACGACGCGCTTCTTCTCGTCGTCGTATCGCAAGGCCCAGATTTTCGTGGTCACGTAGTCGCCGTAGAGATAGTGCCCTTGCAGTGCCGGGACGCCGCGGCCGCGGTAGACCAGGCCGCCGGTGATCGACTTGCCGACGTCGTGGTGGTATTCCCAGATGGGGTCGATCAGGTCGGCGCGCGGGCCGACCCCTTTGGCGCCGAAGGGGTGCAGCGACTCGCGGATGCTCCAGCCGTAGTTGCCGCCTTTGGTGATGAGATTGATCTCCTCGTAGAGGTTCTGCCCGACCTCGCCGGCCCACAGGCGGCCGGTCTGGCGGTCGAAGGCCATCCGCCAGATGTTGCGCAGGCCATAGGCCCAAATCTCCGGGGCCGCGCCGCGGCGATCGACGAACGGGTTGTCCGCCGGGACGGCGTAGTTCTTGCCGCCCTGCTTGCGGTCCACGTCGATCCGCAGCATCTTGCCGAGCAGCGTCTTGAGGTTCTGGCCGTTCTCATAAGGGTCGTTGGCCGCGCCGCCGTCGCCGTGCGTCACGTACAGATAACCGTCCGGGCCGAAGCAGAGCGTCCCGCCGTCGTGATTCCAAAACGGCTTGGGGAACCGCAGCAGCACTTCCTCCGAAGCGGGGTCGGCCCGGTCTGGATCGTCCTTGCTGACGCGGAACCGCGACACGACGTTGGTCAGCCGGGCTCGCCGATCGGTGTAGAACACGAAGAACTCGCCGTTGGTCTTGTATTTGGGATGGAATGCCAGGCCGAGCATGCCCTCTTCGTTTTCCATGTCGCTGTAGCGCACCTGGCCGGTGATATCGAGGAAGACCTTTGTCTCAACCTCGGCATCGGCGGCCTTGTCGCCGGGAAAGACATGGATCGTCCCCTGCTGAATGCCGACGAACACCCGCTGGCTGCCGTCGCCGGCATGCGTCAGGAGCAGCGGCCGCAGCGGCACTTGGCGGCCGGCGTCGTCGAGCGGCTTCCAGCCGGTCCAGCGGAGCTTGGGAAAAGCGACTTCCGTGGCAATCGGCAGCGGCGTCTCATCGACTTCCCAGCCGGGGATCTTGACGCTCAGCGCCGTCACGGTGCCGGCCTTCATGTCCGGGACCAGGAGCCTGCCGGCCGCGTCAACGGCAATGTCGGCGGCCGACTCAAAGCCCTTGGCCAGCAGCACCGGCTTCTCGCCCGGCCGCGGGATGGCGAAGACTTCACCCGTCTGCCAGTTGCTG
>JBGQHD010000316.1:0-6264 GCA_041497795.1 Planctomycetia bacterium | reverse complement strand
CCGCCCGCGTCGGCCTCTTGCGGCAGATCGAGGCGGCCGAGCGTTCACTGCAAAACGGCCGGGCGACCGCGGGCCTCGATGCGTCGCGCGAGCTGGCCTTCCGCATGCTCTCCTCGCCGCAGGCCAAGGCGGCGTTCCATCTCGATCGGGAAGACCCGCGCCTGCGGGACCGCTACGGACGCAACGAATACGGTGAGTGCTTCCTCTTGGCCCGGCGGCTGATCGAGGCCGGCGTGCGGCTGGTGACCTTCACCTGGTACTACGTCTGCCCCGACGGCAACGTGGCCAACGTCTGGGACAACCACGGCGGCACCGGCTCGCTGGGCCGCATCTCCGGCTATGCGATGCTCAAGGAAAAGTACTGCATCCCGCCGCTCGACCAGGGCTTCTCGGCCCTGATGGAAGACATGGCCGACCGCGGCCTGCTCGATGAAACGCTGGTGGCCATGTTCGGCGAGTTCGGCCGCACTCCCAAGATCAACGCCGCCGCCGGCCGCGACCACTGGGGAGCCTGCCAATCGGCCATCCTCGCTGGCGGCGGCATCCGCGGGGGCCAAATCTACGGCGCCAGCGACGCGCACGCCGCCTATCCCAAAAGCCACCCCGTGCGGCCCGAAGACATGCTGGCCACGATGTACCACGCCCTGGGCATCCCGCCGGAGAACGAAGTGATCGACCCGGTGGGAAGGCCGCACCGGGTGACGGATGGCAGGCCGGTGGTGGAGCTGTTCTGAACTACGGTCCGTTGTGCGGGCCAAATCGGTGGGTGGCTTGGGGCCGGAGCGCAGCGGAAGCCGGCTGGAGCGAAGCGGAAGCCCCAGCAGAGCAGCTAACCGCGCTCCATGCCGGGTTCGCCCTGTTCGCCGGTGAGACGCCGCATCATCACCCGTCAGATCTAATCGCTACCGCTCGCGACGCTTCTGCTGGGGCTTTCGCTATCGCTCCAGCCCCAGCCACCCGTCGCAACTTGGAGTTACTCGACTGCGGGCCGGCGCGGCGCATTTGCCGGGCCGTGGATTTCTCTGCTCATCACGGACACGTTCGAGCAGTGACCCAGTCAAGAGAAGTCTTTGCGGAAAAAGTAGCCGTTGGGACGCGGCGGCTGGTAACATGAGGCTCACGTGGAGCAGGATTGCCAAGAGCCCGCGGCCTACCCCACGCGCTAAGAGAGTCGATTCGACGGGGTCGGGCTTCAATCACCTCGTGAGGCCGTGCCGGTCTCGGCGGCAGTTGGCGGGGGCACTTGCAGAAGCTCTGCTCGACGGGGTCTACCGGGGGGGCCACCGGCGGGGTCCACCGGCTACCGCGGTCGAGCAATGTGGGGCCACTTCGTTCTTCTTCAACAAGCTTTGGAAAGCGAGCAGCGCATGACAGATTTCAACACGGTCGTCGTCGCCACCATCGATGGGTCGGCTCTTTCTCTCAGGGAGTTCCTGAAGACCTTGATGCTGAAAGGGGACCTGGAACCGCTGATTGCGGAGGCCGTTGAAGCAAAACTGATCGCCACGGCTGCGAAGCAACAAGGACTGACCGTCAGCGAAGGCGAATTGCAGCAGGCGGCGGACGACCACCGCCGGAGCCTGGGCTTGCACAAAGCGGCCGGCACGCGCGACTGGCTTAAGCACAACCATCTGGCCGTCGAAGACCTGGAAGCCAGCCTGGAAGGGGCGCTGCTGCGGCAAAAGCTGACAGACCGAGTGACCCAGGGCCAGTTGGAGAAGCACTTTGCCCGGAACGCAAGTCAGTACGATCAGGCAGAGTTATCGCACATCGTGGTGGAGAACGAAGGGATTGCCAACGAACTCCTGAGCAAAATTCGGGACGATGAGGTGTCTTTCGCCGAGTTGGCTTACGACTATTCCATCGACGCGCAGTCTCGCGAAGCAGGGGGAGCCTTGGGCGTGGTCAGCCGCTCCAGCTTGAATCCCGCCGTGGCCTCCGCGGTTTTCGCCGCCAGCCAGGGTGACGTGGTCGGCCCGGTCAAGACGGACATGGGGTTTCATCTGATCAAGGTCAAGGCCCTGCATCGCGCCGAATTCAACGCCGACACCGCGGCCACGATCCGCCAGGAACTGTTCGGTGCTTGGCTCCAATCGCGAAAAACGCGCGTGGAAGTGCCGCTGTACAAATGCATCTAAGCATCCATCGGACCGCAGCCTCAGGCCCTAGGAGTCGTCGAACGACGAACCGTTGAGCCGGCCTAGGTAGTAGTACAGACCCTTCCGGTCCAGCAGCTCTCGGTGAGTGCCCATTTCCACAATGCGGCCCTCATCGAGCACGACAATGACGTCGGCACTCGGGACCGTCGTCCGGTGGTGCGGGATGACGATGGCAGTTCGATGGTGCAGGATCGCTGGCAGGTTGGCTTCGATCGCCTGCTGCGACTCGGGATCGAGCGTCGCGGTGACCTCGTCGAGAACAAGGATCTGCGGGTCCTTCAGAAGGGTTCGGGCCAGCCCGATTTGTTGCCGCTGGCCAGGCGACAGGCCGACACCGCGGGCGCCGAGCACGGTCTCATATCCCCGCGGCAACGCTCGGATAAAACCGTCTGCCTGGGCCAGCTTCGCTGCCTCCGTCACACGATCCAGGGGCGCGGTCGGGTTTGCCAGCGCGATGTTCTCGCGAACGGTGCCCCAAAAGATCGGGGGCTCCGCCGTGACGACGCCGATGTGCTCGCGCAGCGACCGCAGCTCGAGGGAACTTGCGTCTCTTCCATCCAGCAGGATCTTCCCCTCGGTGGGAGCGAGGAACCGTTGCAACAGCATCGTGAGGGTGGTTTTCCCAGCACCAGGCCGTCCAACCAGCGCTACGGTCTGACCCGGTTGGATGTGCAGATCGATGTGACTGAGCACGTCTCTCCCGTCGGCATCATAGCGGAAGGAGACGTCCTGGAATTCGATGTGGCCGCCTAGGCGTGGCACTCGGATGGCACGCTTGTCCGACCCTTGCTCCGGCCGCGCCTCCAGCAGATCGCTCAGCCGATACAGCGACAGCAGGCCGTGCTGCAGCTCATCCCAAAGCCCCAGCAGCCCCACGAGGGGTATCCCGAGCAAGACGACGAGGCCCTGAAAGGCCATGAACTGGCCTACGGTCAGCTCTCCCTTCAGGACCAGGTGCGCTCCGAACCAGAGCAGCAGCGTGGCACCCAGCAGGTGCAGCGTCCTGGAGAGCCCATCCCGGATCATCTCCAGCCTCCGGGCGTGGAACTCCGCGTCGGCTTTTTCGGCGACCAGTCCCTCGAATCTTCGGCTCATGATCGTCTCGGCGCCCGCGTCCTTGATGGCGCGGATGGCCTGCATCGATTCTGCCACCATCGATGCGACTCGTGCTTCTTGTTCGAGCGCCTTCTGGCGGTGGCGCTTCAGCCGAGACGAGAAAAACAGCGTCAGGCCGACGCAGCAAAGTAAGACCAGCAGGGCGACCAGCGTCAATCGCCCGCTATAGTGCCACATCAGCCCCAGCCCGAGGGGAACCAGCAGGGCATCCAGCCCGAGCGTCAGGGCTTTCCCGGCCATGAGGTTCAAGAGGCGGCGGTTATCTTCGAAGCGGACCAGGAGATCGCCGACCCTCCGGGAATGGAGATAGCGCAGCGGCAGTTGCAGCAGGTGTTGGAAGAGGCCCGCCGTCATTTGCGGGCTGAGCCGCCCAGCGATGTGCAGGAGCCCATACTGCCGGAAGCAGAGCGTCGCCAGGTAGACGGCGACGACGACGAGCATGCCGCCCAGCAGCATGTTGAGCAGGTGGACGTCGGACGACGCCAGCGTCCGATCGACGACGTTCTCGATGAAGAGGGGAATGCCAAGCTGGAACGCCGCGAGCAGCAAGGATGCCAGGATGATCTGAAGAAAGACGTATTTGAAGGGCAGGAGGAAGGGCCAGAAGGGCCTGAAGACGCCGTGAGACGGCTGAGGGGTTCGCAGGCGTGGAGTCGGGGTCAAGAGCAGAAGCTTGCCCGCCCAGCCTTGCTCGAACTCCGCGCGGGCCAACGTGACGATGCCCACGGCCGGATCGCCCACGACGACGTGCGTCGCCGTGACCTCGTAGAGCACGATGAAGTGCGATGCCTGCCAATGTGCGACCGCAGGCAACGCCAAGCCGGACAGGTGACCATAATCCGTCGTGACCGCTCGGCAAGCGAATCCGATGCTTTCGGCCGCCGCGGCCAGGTTGAACATGCTGGTGCCTTCGCGTCCGACCTGGGCCACCTCGCGCAGCCGCCCGCGCGATAGCCGCAAACCATGGCAGCGGGCGATCATGCCCAGCGCCGCCGCCCCGCAGTCGGTTTCGTCGTGTTGTGGAACCCAGGGATACCGCTGCCAGAAGCGCCACCAGGTCCGCGGCCGTTGTTCCTGATTGCCGGGTTGAAGTTCGATTGGTGTGGGCTGTGGCATCTCGTCGGCCGGCGTGCCAAGCGGTTTCTCCGCGACGGCAGGGGTCGGAGGACCGAACTTCTCTTCCAGCTCGTCACTGAGATGGTATCGCTCAATGGCCCTGGTGAGTTGCTCCTTCAATTGGGGCGCGAGCAGCAGCAGGCCCTCAAAGTTTGGCCGGCTAAGGCTGTAGCAATCGGTGTCCGCCAGGGCGACGACACTCGCTGAGCGGGGCTGATTGCAGATCAGCGCGCGTTCACCAAAATAGTCGCCCGCGCCGAGGTAACTCAGCACGCGCTCTTCCCCCTGCCGCCCCCGGCTCACGCGGACCTCGCCGGACTTGATGATGTAAAGCTGGTCTCCCGCTTCACCTTCTTGAATGATCGTGGCACCGTTGGGGAAAGAGCGTTCTTCCAACTGGTCCAGCAAGGCGAGCACCTGTTGCGCGGGCAAGGCACCTAAAAACGTCGTCAGGCGCAGGAAGTTGATCAGCGACCGTTGCTGGAGGAACCTGTCGAAGTACGGCCGCAAGGCCGGGTTGTCGTGGAGCAGCTTCTGGAAGTCCGCGCGCTGGATGCGGAACAGCACGGAGTCTTCGGCCGCCCGACACGAGGCGGAGCGCACCTCGTCGGTCAGCATCGCATGCTCGCCGAAGAGATCGCCCGCGGAGAGCAGGCCCAGGGTGAGGGGCTTGCCAGCAGGCCCCTCCTTGAGGGCGCGGACCTTGCCTGAGTAGACCAGATAGGCCGAGTCGCCCGGGTCGCCTTCCCGGATGATGGTCTCGCCCATCGAGACGGCGATCATGTCGAACTTCTGGATCAGCTCCGCGAGTTTGTCATCGTCCAACAGGGAGAAGATCGCGTGCTTTCGGAGCAGCGGCGTCAATTGCTGGGACAAGGGGCCGGTCTGCATGACATCCGTCGCTGGGGCGATCCAGCCGCCACCGTGGAGCTGAGCTGGAGAGTATTCGTTAGAAGCCCGGCTTCTCCAAGAAGCCGGGCTTCTTTCGCGTCAAATTAGGACACCACCATGTGACGAGAATCATATCGCTTTGTACCACAATGCGGTACAATCACCTCTTCGCTCATTACAACACGCCGGCGCGTGTCAGTTCGACGGGACCTATTGGAGGACAGGCATCATGGCGCGCATCCGAATCGACGACCTTCCGCTCTTGCAGGAACTCGGTCAGCAAGAACTGCAGGGCATCTACGGCGAGGGACTCTTCCCTGGCGAGCGGTTACGCCAAATGGCAGCCGCGGCCACGCTGGGCATCACCCTGGCCTCCGCCTCCTTCGCCGTCGCGGGCAATCAAGGAGGTGGCCAAGGCGGCGGCCAAGGTGGCCGGTCGGGCGCGTCGGGCCACTCACAAGGGCCGGCCCGCACCATCATCCCGGTGCAGATCCAGCGCGGTACGCAGCCCAGCCAGTTTCGGCAGCAAAACGTGCAAGTGGCCTGGCAAGGAGGAAGCGACCGGAGTAGCTGGCACGGCGACGGCGACCGGAGTGGCTACCACCGCTCCGAGCACGTGGCGAGCTTCTGCAAGGAGCACGGCACCCAATTCAGCCACGGCTTCTTCTACGTCGGTCGGAACCAGAAGCACTTCACCGAAAGGTGGTGGGACGCGCGTTTCGAGACCTACCTGTACTTTGATCCGTACGCCCAGTGCCCGTACTACTGGTGCGAGGCGCATGGCGTGTTCTACCCGATCGATTATATCGAGACGGTTGGCCCGGGCGCCAAGGGGCCAGGACCGATCGTGGGTGGGGGTGCGCCGGGAGGTGGCGTTCAGGGAGGTGGCGTTCAGGGAGGTGGCGTTCAGGGAGGTGGCGTTCAGGGAGGTGGCGTTCAGGGAGGTGGCGTTCAGGGAGGTGGCGTTCAGGGAGGTGGCGTT
>JBGQHD010000315.1:0-6273 GCA_041497795.1 Planctomycetia bacterium | reverse complement strand
GCCGACGTACTGGGACAACGCACTGATCACGACGGCGTCGCCGCCGACCGCGAATGCCGGACCGGATCAGACGCTGCCGGGTAGCTGCGCCGCGCTGACGACGGTGACGCTGACGGGCACGGTGGAGGGCACATACACGTCGGCCGAGTGGATCGAAAGCGTCCTCGCCGACCACGTTGACGGTTTCTTTCACAGCCACCAGCACGATTTCTCTCCAGAAGCGGTCTACCGGGCAAAGACGCTGGGGCGCGTCCGAAGTGAGTTCCAGCTCTCCTTCGTTGATGTGGGCCTCATGCCGCTCGTCGAAGAAGAGGTCGGCAAGGCTCTCAGCCGCCTCATCGAACGCACGGTATCGGGACTCAAGAACCACCTCGGTTGGAGTGACGTGAGCGACGAGCAAGGCCATTGGCTGCTCAAGTCTGTGTTCTGGCTGGTGTCCGGTAAGATTCTACGGGACAAGGAAGTTCCACACTTCGAGGACATTGAACTCACGGACGTCGAGGACGTTTTCACACGAGTTGCGAACCATTACGGCACAGCCGCGTTCAAAGCCGGATCGAAGCAGAAGCTGGCGGCCCTTGAGGAATCAGCGCGAGCCATTGATCGGTTCAGCAGCTTGGCCCTCACGACGACGGAGTCCTTGGCATACGTCTATGAAAACACGCTGATCTCGAAGGAGACGCGCGCTGCTCTTGGGACTCACACCACGCCTTCGTATCTCGTGGACTACATCGTCGGCAATCTCGCCGATTGGATTAACGAGATTCCCGAGAACGACCGGAGCGTTTTCGAGCCAGCCTGCGGACACGCAGCCTTCTTGGTTTCGGCGATGCGTCTGCTAACGCAACTTCTTCCGCCCGACAAGGCAATCCCAAGTCGCCGTGGGCCGTACCTTCGGGGTCGCCTTCATGGCACCGAGCGAGACCCATTCGCCCTGGAACTTGCGCGCCTGTCACTTACCCTTACTGACATTCCAAATCCCGACGGCTGGGACGTGCGCGTTGAGGACATGTTCATCGGCGACCGGCTCGCGAGACAAACCCGTGGTAATACGATTCTCTTGGCCAATCCGCCGTTCGAAAACTTCAAGGACGGTGAACTGGCGCTGTATGCCGACGCGAATGCGGGAATCGTCAGTAACAAAGCAGCCGAGATGCTCCGGCGAACGCTCCCGGAGTTGCAACCGGGAAGCGTTCTTGGCGTTGTGGTTCCTCAAACAGTGCTGCATGCAGCGTTTGCCAAGGACATACGCCGCTATTTGGTTGAGCACTTTGAAATTCGCGAAGTCTCGCTGTTTCCCGACAAAGTATTCTCCTTCTCAGATGCAGAATCCGCGGTCGTGCTAGGGCGACGGCTGTCGGATGGCTCTCGTAAGAGGACGACACTCCGTTTTCGCCAGATTCGCGAGTGGCAAATGCCGAGCTTTCGGGAGACGTACGACGCACCAAACACACGAACTGTTGACCAGTCACGGTTTAACGCAAACGTGCGCTGGGACATGCGTGTTCCAGACCTCGAAGAGGTCTGGCTGGCATTGAAGAGCAACCCAAAAGCAAGTGATGTAGCAGAGTTGATGCAAGGGCTCGCCTACCACGGGAAGGATTTGCCGCCGAAGGCTCGCACTTATTCCGACCAACGTTTTCCAGGCGCCCACCAGGGCTACATTCGCTTTGAGCCAGGCCTGCAAATCCATGAACTGCCTCGCTTGTATTGGATGAACTTGGAAGAGGACGTCATCCTGCATAAGCGTTCCGGAACGAAGGTTGGTGTCCCCCAAGTACTCTTGAGCTATGCCCGGGTCAGCCGCGGTCCATGGCGGCTTAAGGCCCTTATTGACCGAATAGGGCGACCTGTCAGCAGTCGTTTTATTACGGCACGATCGCAGACCTGTTCGCTAGAAGTACTTTGGGCATTGCTCAACTCGCCAGTGGCAAATGCCTATGCGTTTTGTCACTTGGCGAAACGGGACAACCTCGTCGGCGACGTGCGGAGCATTCCGATGCCCAAGGGTAACGCCTTTGCCGAGATCGAGGAGACAGCCCGCCGTTACTTGCACGCCGCCGCTACGGGGGCGGAGTCGGGTGAACTCTGCAGGCGCATGCGTTCGATCGATGCCGCGGTTCTTCGGGCATATGCGCTTCCTGTCGAGCTCGAATGGGCCTTGCTATCGCTATTCACGGGGCGGGATCGCGTTGGCGTTCCTTTCAAGCAGGACCGCTACTTTCCCCCAGAGTTGAGCCAACCGATGAGTCTTGCCGATTTCGTCGCTTACGAATCGGACTGGCCATCCGCAAATCGACGGAGAGGCGAGCTTGTGGACAAAGAGATCGCGGGGACGCTAGCCAATGATGAGGCCGCGGAACTCACCGCACTGCAAGCGTATACGGATTATTATCTGGAGAGAATGTCCCCTCGTCCCACGCAGGTTCTCGAGGAACTTGAAGGCCGCCTCTTTGGGGCACCGACCATCCGGAAGAAGGGCGCATAATGCAGGGATTCGAGTACCCAACCGAGATTCACGTCAGGCGGCACGGCCCGGATGGCTATGAGCAATACGAGAGCTACCGCGATTGGGTCCGGGATGAGTTCATGTTTCGCTGCGTCTATTGCCTGCATCGAGAGAGATGGTGCGGCCGAGAAGCGACGTTCCAACTGGACCATTTTGTCCCCGTCGCGAAGGATCCAGCCGGGAAGTTGGAGTACACGAACCTGCTTTATGCCTGTGGGGCCTGCAACCTCGCGAAGCGCGCCATTCTCGGTGTGCCGGACCCGTGCAGCATTGCTTTCGGAAAATGCGTCAGCATCAAAGACGACGGCCAGGTGGAGGCACTCAATGACGCAGGCAAGTCGCTCGTAGGGAAGCTGCGGCTAAACAGCGCGAAGACCGTCGAGTACCGACATCGGTGGATGCGGACACTGGCGGCGCTCAGGTCGCATGACCCAAGTCTCTACCGTGAGCATATGGCATTTCCCGACGAGCTACCGGACCTCCGTATGAAGAAGGTGCCTCGCAACGCGCGGCCCGAGAGCGTCGCCACCTGCTATTTTGCCCTAAGGGAGCGCGGCGAACTCCCGCAGACCTACTGACACGCAGGCGAGCGCGCGGGTGCCACTGGCTCTGCCAGTGCCTTTTGGGGTTCCGGTTGGCCGCGGCGGGCGTGGTCGCACAACCTCAACATGGATGTGCGGCGTGGACGGTGCCCCCGTCGTGCGAACAACTGCCACGCCGTTGGCATCCGTGCTCAGGGACGTGCCACACGCCGAGATGCCGCATGCTCCACGTAGCCCGCGCAGCGGGCGGCTGGAAGTAGCCACGGGCGTCAGCCCGTGGAGGGCGGCGAAAGAGTTTGTCTCAGCCCGCGCAGCGGGCGACAGAGAGCTTCTTGCCGCGAAGCCTGTCGCCCCCTGCGGGGGCTTTGGATGGCCCGCGCGCACCTCCCACGGGCTGACGCCCGTGGCTAATGTCTGTCGCCCGCTGCGCGGGCTTTTTGCGGTTTGCCGATCGCAAGTCGCCGCGAGCCGCGGCACGACTTGGCGATCCGATGCTTGGGTCCGGCATCACTGCAGCTCATGCACTGGCAAAGCCGGTGGCACACGTCGGCCCGGCGTGGTGGTGCCGGGGCGGCTGGCTGGCTCGTGGCACACGCGACTCGCGCGTGCGTTGCGTTGGCTGGCACGCGGGCCGGGTGCGCCACGGCGGCGAGGCGCTGCGGGACTCGCTCTCGTGTCTCGGCGAGACGCGGCCACGTGGGGCAGCTTCCGCCGCCACGGCGCGGCATCAGCGCCCGCGGCCGACGACCGTGAGAGTCAGCCTACTCGGGGCGATGACGTGACGCGACTGGTGTTTTGCGCACGTTCTCGGGCCGCGCAGCCGCTTTTCGGCCGGCGGGACGCAGGCTCGCGGCTCGCTGAAATCGCCTATCGCGTTGCGACGCAACCAGTTGCACTCAACGGCTGGCCGCAGCGCGACCTCGGCCCATGTGACCGATACGGAACATTTCGTTACCGATACGGAAGACTCTGTGACCGATACGGAACACTTCGCACCGCAACGTTCGCGCTGACAGCCTTCAGCGTGCGGACGCCCGTCCTGCACCGCCGACCGGCAGTGCGCTGTGCGACCGCCGGCTAATGGCAGGCAAGCCTCCGACTTGCATTTTCGTGGGTCTCGTCGCTCGGCCCACCTTGCGGGGTTCTCTTGCCCGATCTCACTCCGTTCTATAGTTTGCACGCTTGCTTCGCGAACCGGGTTTGGTTTGGCGGCGTCCTTTGTATCGACGGAAAGCCCGGCGAAGGTCCTCACCCGGCCTCTCCCTGCGGGAGAGGAGAAAAGCAGCGCATCATGCTCAAGGTTAAACTGCCCGACGGAAAGGTTCTCGAAGTCCCCCCCTCCGCTCGCGTCAAGGACGTGGCCGAGAAGATCGGCCCGCGCCTGGCCAAGGCCGCCGTGGCCGCCGAAGTGAACGGCCGCATTGTCGGCCTCGATTATCTGCTCGAGCGCGAGCCCCCGGGCGAAATCGGCGTCCGCATTCTCACCGAGAAGGATCCCGAATCGCTCGACGTGATGCGGCACTCGTGTGCTCATGTGATGGCTCGGGCGGTGATGCGGCTGTATGAGAACGTGCAGCTTGCCTTCGGGCCGACCATCGAGAACGGCTACTACTACGACATCGGTCTGGACCGCTCGATTGCCGAGGAGGATTTTCCCAAGATCGAGGCCGAGATGGCCAAGATCGTGGCGGCCGATGAGCCGTTCGAGCGGATCGAGGAGCCGCGCGAGCAGGCGCTGGCGATTTGCAGCGATCTGAGGCAGCCACTGAAGGTCGAGCATATCGGCGAGGGGCTGGCCGAGCACAAGACCTTGTCGTTCTACCGGCAGGGGGAGTTCATCGACCTCTGCCGCGGGCCGCACGTGCCCAGTGCCGGCCGCATCGGGGCGTTCAAGCTGCTCTCGGTCGCCGGGGCGTACTGGAAAGGCGATCAATCGAAGCAGCAGCTTCAGCGGCTCTACGGCACCGCGTTCTTTTCCAAGGACGACTTGCAAAAGCACCTGGAGCGCGTCGAGGAGGCCAAACGCCGCGACCATCGCGTGCTGGGCAAGCGGCTCGATTTGTTCACCGTCAGCAACCTGGTCGGCTCCGGCCTGATCCTCTGGCAGCCCAAGGGGGCGATCATCCGCGGCATCCTCGAAGCCTTCGTCCGCGAAGAGCTGGTCCGCCGCGGCTACGAGACGGTTTATACCCCGAACATCGGCCGCGTGGAGATGTACGAGACCAGCGGCCACTTCCCGTACTATCGCGACAGCCAGTTCCCGCCGATCTTTCTGCACGACGCCGGGGCGATCGTCGATCTCCTCACTCGCAAGCTGGACGAGACCGACAAGTCCACCCCGCACGATCTCACTCCGGAAAAAGAGGCCAAGCTGCTCGATGCCGCCCGCGTGGCCGGCTTCGACGGGCCGTACCAGCCGAGCGACTCGGTCGAGAGCAAGCTGGCCGGCCTGCGGCATTGGGCACGGCAGCACGAGCGTTACCTGCTCAAGCCGATGAACTGCCCGCACCACGCGATGATCTACAAGAGCAAGCCGCGGAGCTATCGCGACCTGCCGGTGCGGCTGGCCGAGTTCGGCACCGTGTACCGCTACGAGCAGTCGGGCGAGCTGGGGGGCATGACCCGCGTCCGCGGCTTCACCCAGGACGACGCCCACCTGTTCTGCACCGACGACCAGGTGGCCGACGAGTTTCGCGGCTGCCTGGAGATGACCCAGTTCGTGCTGCGGACCCTGGGCCTGGACACCTACCGCGTGCGGCTGGGTTTCCGCGACCCAGCCAGCGACAAATACGTGGGCAGCGACGCGACTTGGGCCAAGGCCGAGGACGCGCTGCACCAGGTTTGTCTGGGCATGAACTTGCCGCAGCTTTCCGTGGAGCCCGGTGAAGCGGCCTTCTACGGTCCCAAGGCGGATTTCGTAGTCACCGACTGCCTGGGCCGCGAGTGGCAACTCGGCACCGTGCAGCTCGACTACAACGCGCCCAGCAGCGAGCGGTTCGCGCTGGACTATGTCGGCGCCGACAACGTCGCCCACCGGCCGGTGATGATCCACCGCGCCCCGCTGGGCTCGATGGAGCGGTTCATCGGCGTCCTGATCGAGCACTTCGCAGGGGCCTTCCCGCTCTGGCTGGCCCCCGAGCAGGTGCGCGTGCTGGTGGTCAGCCAGAAATTCGAAGAGTACGCCCGCAAGGTAGAGCAAGAGCTGCGATCCGCGGGCCTGCG
>JBGQHD010000314.1:0-6281 GCA_041497795.1 Planctomycetia bacterium | reverse complement strand
GCTCCAGGTCGCGGCCGCCGGCAGTCCGGCCTCAGACGCCTCAACGCTTGCGCCCGGCGAGGTGCCCGACCTGCGCGGCAAGTCCGTTTGGGTCGTCGATGCCCACTCGCTCATCTTCCAGGTCTTTCATGCCATCCCCGAGATGTCCAGCCCACGGGGGCAGCCGGTCAACGCCGTGTACGGCTTCACGCGCGACGTGCTGTTCCTCTTGGAGTCGAAGCGGCCCGACTACTTCTTCTGCGCGTTCGACATGTCGGGGCCGACGTTTCGGCACGAGCTGTACGCCGGCTACAAGAAGGACCGCGCGGAGATGCCGGACGATCTGCCGCTGCAGATCGAGCTGATCTATCGCGTGCTGGGTGCGCTGGGCGTGCCGGTGATTGGCGTCGTGGGCTACGAGGCCGACGACGTGCTGGCCACGCTGGCCCAGGTGACCGAGGAGCTAGGGGGCGACTGCTACCTGGTGAGCGGCGACAAGGACTGCCGGCAGCTCATCAGCGAGCACGTGAAGGTGTACAACGTCCGCAAGAACGTGGCGTACGACGCGGCGGCCCTGGCCGAGGAATGGGGCGTCCGGCCCGATCAGGTGGTGGATTTTCAGGCCCTGGTGGGCGACTCGGTCGATAGCGTGCCGGGCGTGCCGGGCATCGGGCCGACGTACGCCAAGCAGCTTCTGCAACAGTTCGGCACGCTCGACGCGGTGCTGGCCCGGGCGGAGGAAGTGAGCCGGCCGAAACTGCGGCAGAGCCTGATCGAGCATCGCGAGCAAGCCCTGCTCAGCCGGCGATTGGTGCAGCTCGATCGTCACATGCCGATCGAGATCGACTGGCCGCGCGGGCTGGTGCGGCAATTCGACATGGCGCCGGCGGCTGACGTCTTCGTCGAGCTGGGCTTCCGCGGCTTCGCCGAGAAAGCTCGCGCGCAGCTCAAGACCGCACAGCTCAAGACCGTGGTGCACGCGGCTCGCGTGCAAGGTGCAATTCAGCCCAGCGCACCCAAGCCGCGTCTCGCGGACTCCCGTGCACCCGAGCCGGGTGCACCACGGGCGTGGCAGGCCGACTATCGCTGCGTGACCAGCCTCGAGGAGCTGTCCGCGCTGGCTGCCCAGCTCGCGCAGCAGCAGAGCATCTCCATCGACACCGAAACGACGCACCCCTGGCCGCGCTGGGCGGAGCTGGTGGGCCTCTCCTTTGCCTGGAAAGAAGGCGAGGCGTACTACGTGCCGGTTCGCGCGCCGGCGGGCGAGACGGCGCTCGATCAAGCCGCCGTGCTCGATCTGCTGCGCCCGGTGCTGGAAAACCCCAGGATTGAGAAGATCGGCCAGAACCTCAAGTACGACATTATCGTGCTGCGGGCCGCCGGCGTCCGCCTGGCCGGGCCGCGGTTCGACGGCCTGGTCGCCAGTTATCTCGTCGATGCCGGCCAGCGCCGCCACGGCATGGACGAGTTGGCCAAACGGTACCTGCACCACGACACGATCAAGATCAGCGAGCTGATCGGAAGGGGCAAGAAGCAGAAGCGGATGGACGAAGTGCCGCTGCCGCGAATCACGGAGTACGCAGCCGAAGACGCCGACGTGCCGCTGCGGCTGCGGCCGATCTTGCAGCGGCTGCTGGAGCAGGACGGCCTCGCCGAGCTGTACGCGTCGCTCGAAGCGCCGCTGATCGACGTGCTGGCCGACTTGGAATACACCGGCATTCGTGTCGATCCAACGAGGTTGGCGGGGCTGAGCGGTCAGTTCGCGGAGCGGATGCGGCAGCTCGAGGTGGAGATCTACCGCCTAGCCGGCCGCGAGTTCAACATCGCCTCGCCCAAGCAATTGCAGGAGGTGTTGTTCCGCGAGCTGAAGCTGCCGACGCGCCGGCGCACGAGCACCTCCGGCCCAAGCACGGATGCCGACGTGCTGGAAGACCTGGCCCTGCACCACGAGCTGCCGGCGAAGATTCTGGAGTATCGCCAATACGCCAAGCTCAAGGGCACGTACGTTGACGCGCTGCCGCAGATGATCCATCCGCTGACCGGCCGCGTGCACACGTCGTTCAATCAGGACGGGGCCGCGACCGGACGGCTCAGCTCCAGCGATCCGAACTTGCAGAACATCCCCATCCGCACGGAGCTGGGCCGGGCAATCCGCTCGGCATTCCTGCCGGGCGAGCCGGGCTGGAAGCTGTTGGCCGCCGACTACTCGCAAATCGAGCTGCGGATCCTCGCGCACTTCTCGGGCGACGAGACGCTGCGGGCCGCCTTCGCCAACGACGAAGACATCCACACCCGCGTGGCCAGCGAAGTCTACAGCGTACCGCCGGAGGCCGTGACCAGCGAGATGCGGCGCAGCGCGAAGGCGGTGAACTTCGGCATCGTCTACGGGCAATCGCCATTCGGGCTGGCCAAGCAATTGCGCATCGACACGGATCAGGCCGCCGCGTTCATCGAGGCCTACTTCGCGCGCTACCGGGGCGTGGAGGATTTTCTGGCGCGAACTCTGGCAGATTGCGCCGCCAATGGGTATGTTAGTACGATCATGGGACGACGGAGGGCGATCCACGGCGTTCGTCCCGGCGCCCGCCGTCAGCGAAACCTACCTGAGCGAACCGCCGTCAACACGGTCATTCAAGGCTCGGCGGCCGATCTCATCAAACGGGCGATGATCGCCGTCCACCGCCGGCTGAACGAGCAGCCGTTCGTCGCGCGGATGCTGCTGCAAATCCACGACGAGCTGCTGCTGGAAGTTCCGCCGGATGAAGTGCACCGCGTGGCGGAGATGGTCGAACAAGAAATGACAGGCTGCCTTCCGCTGGATGTGCCCATCAAGGTCGATGTGGCCGTGGGAGAGAATTGGGCGGAAGTCGAGCCGTGGGAAAAGAATAAGTAGTAGGCACACTCCGTGTGCCGTCAATTGTCACCCTGAGGCCAGCGAATGTCACCCTGAGCGCAGCGAAGGGTCTCACGCGGGACGCCGCCGAGATTCTTCGCTTCGCTCAGAATGACAGAGCTTCGCTCAGAATGACTGGATGGCGACTCTCAGAGCGAGTCGTCCACACTCAACTTGGCATACCAACCGTTAGGGCAGTAGAATATCGCGTCACGTGGCCGCGTCTCTCCGAGGCGCGGCTGCGAGTCTCGGAGAGACTCGCCCACGTGAAGTGGGCGCTCTACGCCGCAAGTCAACCAGTTCAACTGGCAGTCCATATTCCACGCACAACCTTCGTCAGGGAGGAGAGTCGGTGGTGGAGCCACGCCTGTTGTCCACATTTCGCCGCTGAGCCGCCGCCTTCAGTCCCGTGAGGGGTGACTGCACGCGCGGCCGGCGCGAAAGCGGGTTCCTCGCAGCACGTCCATCCGTTGAAGGAAGAATCGCACACTCCGCGGCGGCGCGCGCCGGTCATCGGTTTGCTCGGCGGTGTCGCCAGCGGCAAAAGCTTCGTCGCAGGGCAATTGGTCAATTTAGGTGCCGTCCTGCTCGACGCCGACCGCGCCGGGCACGACGTGCTCCGCGAGGCGGAAGTCAAAGCGGCTTTGCGGCAACGCTGGGGAGAAGGGGTTTTTGGAGCAGATGGTGAAATCGATCGCCGGGCGGTGAGCCGGATCGTGTTCGCTCCCTCGCCCGCTGGTCCGCCGGAGCTGGAATTCCTGGAACAAGTCACTCACCCGCGGATCACCGAACGTTTGCGGCGGCAGATGGCCGAGGCGGCCGCGGCCGGAGCGCCGGCCGTCGCGCTGGACGCGGCGGTGATGCTCAGAGGGGGGTGGGATCGTTTATGCGATACCGTGTGGTTCGTCGATGCGCCCCGCGCGGCGCGGATCGAACGAGCCGGCCAACGTGGCTGGAGTGAAGCCCAGTTCGCGGCCCGCGAAGCCGCCCAAGAGTCGCTGGAAGAAAAACGCCGCCGCGCCGCTGCCATGATCGACAACTCAGGATCGCCCCGCGAGACAGCGCGGCAAGTGCGTGCGCTGTGGGAACAAATGATGTCCGCGCGATCTGCCGAATAATTTCCTATCGTCTCGTGTCCTTTCCCGTTTTCCGTGGTTCATAGCTAAGTCGCCCATTCCGCGATCTGCGGTTGCCGGCGCGGCTCGCATTCGCGGCCCGCCCGGCGGCTTCGATCGAGAGACCTTTGCACCTTCCCGCCGCCGACGCCTTCCGCGCGTTGGCTCGCAACGTCCTGTCAGGAGTTCTATGGCCATGACCGAAATCAAGCGCACCCCCACCAGCAAGCCGAAACGGCCCGCGAAGGGCAAGACGCCCTCGCCGCACATCCTTCCCGACGACGAAGGAAACGGCCGCGAGATGGACGAGCCGATCTCGCTGGCCGAGGAGATCGCCGAGGAGACCGAGTCGAGCGGCGGTAGCCTGCTCTTCCGCGACGACACCCACGATCGCTACGAGCGCATCAAGCGCGGCAACATCCACATCGCCGAGCTGCAGCGGATGTCGATGGCCGAGCTGCAGGACGTGGCCTGCAAGGAGAACATCACCGACCTGGCCGGCATCAAGAAGCAGGACCTGATCTTCCGCATCCTCAAGGAGCGGGTGAAGCTCAACGGCCTGATGTACGGCGAGGGGACGCTGGAGATCCTGCCCGACGGGTTCGGCTTCCTCCGCAGCCCGGAGTACCACTACCTCTCCTGCCCGGACGACATCTACGTCTCGCCGAGCCAAATCCGCCGCTTCGGCCTGCAGACCGGGGCCACGGTGGCCGGGCAAATCCGCCCACCCAAGGAGAACGAGCGCTACTTCGCCCTGCTGCGGGTCGAGGCGATCAACTACGAAGACCCCAATACCCTCTCGGAGAAAATCCCCTTCGACGACCTGACGCCGATGCACCCCGATAAGCGGCTGGTGCTGGAGGCGCCGCCGGGGGGCATCGAGATGCGCGTCGTGGACCTGATCGCGCCGATCGGCTTCGGCCAGCGCGGCCTGATCGTCAGCCCGCCGCGGGCCGGCAAGACGATCTTGCTGCAGAAGATGGCCCGCAGCGTGCTGCACAACTTCCCGGACGCCTACGTGATCATGCTGCTGATCGACGAGCGGCCGGAAGAAGTCACCGACATGGAGCGGCAGGTCAAGGGCAAGAACTGCGAGGTCATCAGCTCGACCTTCGACGAGGCGGCCACGCGGCACATCCAGGTCTCGGAGATGGTCATCGAGAAAGCCAAGCGGATGGTCGAATACGGTCGCGACGTGGTGATCTTTCTCGACTCGATCACCCGCCTGGCCCGGGCGTGGAACACCGAGTGCCCCAACTCTGGCAAGCTGCTCTCCGGCGGCGTGGACGCCAACGCGCTGCAGCGGCCCAAGCGGTTCTTCGGCTCGGCCCGCAAGGTGGAGGAAGGGGGCTCGCTGACGATCATCGGCACTGCGCTGGTCGATACCGGCAGCCGCATGGACGAGGTGATCTTCGAGGAGTTCAAGGGGACGGGCAACCTGGAAATCTGCCTGGACCGCAGCCTGGTCGATAAGCGCATCTGGCCGGCGATCGACATCAACCGCACCGGCACCCGCCGCGAGGAAATGCTGCTGGACCCCGAAGAGCACCGCCGCGTGTGCGTGCTGCGCCGCGTGCTCAACGACATGAACGCCCCGGAGGCGATGGAGCTGCTCACGTCGCGGCTGGGCAAGACGAAGACGAACGCGGAGTTCTTGATGAACTTGAACGCGAAGGTGTAGTGGCTTGGCATGGGTACTTTGGCGTTGGCGGCGGATGAGCGCGTAACGGGCGTGGAGATTACCGATGACACGCTGAGCGTAGCGCTCATGGATGGGCGGACGATCTCCGTCCCATTGGCGTGGTATCCGCGGCTCTTGAATGCGACGGCGCGTCAGCGCGCGAACTGGCAATTGGCTGGCGGCGGTTACGGAATCCACTGGCCGGACATCGATGAGGATCTAAGCACCGAGGGCTTGTTACGCGGAGCGCCGGCCCCCGGGCCGCGTGCACGTAAGAAGTCGGCCAAGAAGCGAAGCGGTACGGGGCCCAAACGACGGTGAAGAGATGCATTGCCCATTCCCCGGCATGGATCCTTATCTGGAGCGGCCCGAAATCTGGCCGGACTTCCACGACAGCCTCATCACGTATTTGAAGGAAGTGCTCCAGCCGATGCTTCGCCCGCGCTATGCCGCGTTGTCGGAGCATCGGTTATACGTGGTCGAAAGCGAGCGGCCCCTTAGGCCAGACGTCTCGCTCGTGCGAACGCGGCACCGTGCGCGCGGTGGAGGGACAGCGACCAAGGCCAAGCCGGATCGAGCCGTAGTGATCGAGATGTTCCGCGAGGAAATCCGG
>JBGQHD010000313.1:0-6299 GCA_041497795.1 Planctomycetia bacterium | reverse complement strand
GACCGCACGATCGAGGAGTATTGCCGAGACATCTGGAACGTGGAGCCGGTGCCGATCCTCAACGACCAATGAGTGCACGACCCATGCGCGCGACTATGGACGCACAACTCGCTTTGCGATGAGGGTGCGACCCCGGCCAGCTCGTCTGGCCGGTGAAGACGTTTGGCAGGCTAGACCGTTCGCCGTGATCCGCCGTCTTGCCCCCTGCCGGACAAGCCGGCAGGGGGCGTCGGACGCGATGGCACGGCGCGCTAGCTCCCAAACTGCTTCACCTGCCGCTCAAGGCGGCAGGGGTTGTCCGCGAAGTGCGTCGAGTGCCCCCGGCACCCTGCGCGCAGCGCGTTGGACTTGACGCGGTGCAAGCGATGCCCGTATCCTTCCGCGTCGTGTTGACGCAGCCGCGAGCGGACGCAGCAGGCCTTCGGCAGTCGGCGGCGGCAAGTCCAAGGATGGCGGTAAACGAACCACTCTGACGAACACGCTTGACGAGGAATCGCCATGGGACTTCGCCCGCGCACCCCTCGGGGTAAGAAGATGAAAGATCGCCGCTGCCCCAAGTGCGGCAAACATCTCAACCGCTTGCGCAAGCGTTGCAAGACATGCCATCAGCTGACGCCGCTGCCAGGCTAGCAGTCGCCCTGGATGAATCTGCAGGTAGCCGAAGCCGCCAGACTTCGGGAGCCTGAACTCTGGCGAGTTCAGCTACCTGCCGATTTCGGCGAGACAGACCCGCTTGCATCACCATTCATCACCGCACGGAGGCTGTGATGAGGATTCTTCCTAGCCGTTCTCGCTCGCCCGCCGTCCTCGGCCTGGGCTTGGCGAGTGCTCTCGTGCTGCTCCTGGGCTGTGGGAAAACGGAGCCAGAGCACCAGGGGAAGCCGCTGAGCTATTGGCTGCGCGCCTTGGTTTTCGACACGCGCGGCCTGGCCAAGCACGCCGAGGCCGTTGACGCTCTGGTGGCGATCGGGCAGCCGGCGGTGCCGGCGCTCCGCGAGCTGCTCGATAACGCGGACATCGACAAGCGCATCGGCGCCGCGACCGCCCTGTTGCGGATCGACCCGCAGCAGGGGCTGCCCGACGTGCGTCGGCGGCTGGAGGGGGACGACCCGCGGATGGCCATCAGCATGGCCTACGGCATGATTCGCGCCAACGTCGCGCCGGAGCTGGCCGTGCCCGTGTTGGCGCGAACGATGAAGGACGCCGATTACTGCCTGCACAACCAGTCGATCAAGGCCCTGGGCGAGCTGGGGCCGCAATCCGTCACGGCGGTGCCGATCCTGGCGGAACTGCTAGGGCACGATGCCGACGGCGGAGTGCGGTGGCGCGCGGCCTACTGCCTGGTGCGGATCGGGGCGGGCGCCGCGCCGGCCGTGCCGGCGCTTCGTGCGGCGCTCAGCGATCCCGACGCCAAGGTGCGCGAGGGAGCGGCGTTCGCCCTGGGCGCCGTGGGTCCGGCCGCCAAGGAGGCGCAGGCAGCGCTGCGGCTGGCGCTGAACGACACCGATGCCAAAGTTCGCTTCCGCGCCTCCAAGGCGCTGGAAAAGCTATAGCAGCCTGGATGACTCCTCTCTCGTGAGGGAGAGGTCGCCTGGGTGGAATCGCCCACGGCGCCGCCTCACCCGGGGCTCTCGAGGGAGCAACAAGCCTTTCGAGCGGCCGTGGTCTCCCGCCACCGCGGTCGCGATTTCCATTTCTCGCTCCGCAAGGAAGCCGACCCATGGCCGAACAGCCGAACTCCGCGAAACCCCTGCCCACGCCGCGTACGGCCGTGCAACCCGCCAAAGCCCGCGCCCCGGCGTCGTCGAGCGTCCTGGGCGGGCTTCCCCGCTCGCCGCAACCGGCCCCCAAGCCGCCGGCCGCCGCGCCGCCCACAGGCCCCGTGGCCCATGCCCGCCCCGCCTCCGCCGACCGGCCCGCGCGGCGCGAATGGGTGGCCATGTCGCTGGCCCTGGCCGTGGTGCTGCTGGTGATCAAGGCGCGGCTGCTGCCGTTCGACGTGACCTCGCCGGGCGAGCTGATCCGCTGGGTCGTGCGGCTGGCGATCGTCAGCGCCGACGACCTGCTGTTCGTGGGCATTCTGGCGGCGATTTGCGGGCTGGTCACGGCGGCGCTCGGCCGTTGGCCCCGGCTGACCGTGGCCTGGCGGGGCCTGCAATTCGCGCTCTTTCTCAGCATGGCCGCCTACTCCGTGTTCGCCATGGCGCTGTTCCGCGTGACGATGCAGCCCTTCAACATCCGCACCATGACGCTGGTCGAAGGGCCGATGACGATGCTCGATTCGATCAAGCGCTACCTGACGTGGTACTGGGTCGGGTCGCTGGTGGCGGCGCCACTGGCCGTGACGCTGGCCCCCCGCCTGCTGCGACGCGTGTGGTGGTTCCGCCGGGGCTCGCCGCTGGGCTGGAAGACGGCGGTCGCCGGGATCGCCGTGCTCGCGGCCCATGTGGCGGCCAGCCATTATTATGCCCAGAGCCGCTGGAACGAGCCGATGCGCTGGGAGCGCCGCATCGCCTGCAACCCACAACTGGTGTTCGTGTCGTCGTGCGTCGAGGAGTTTCTGCTGAAGGAAGAATCGTGGACGATGACGTACCACGGCGATACCAACGACCAGGACTTCGTCTCCCGCCAGCGGCCGGAGAACCAGGAGACGTTCAATCTCGAGGGCTTCCAGCTCAGTCCGCGGCCCAAGAACGTGGTGGTCTTCTTCCTGGAATCGATCGGCGCGGAATACCTCAGCCTGTACGGCTCGAAGCACCCCACCACGCCGAACCTCGACCAGCTCGTGGCCAAAAACGGCGTGGTCTTCGAGAACCTCTACGTCACCGTGCCCTACAGTTGCAAGAGCATCGTGGCCCTGTCGGGCAGCGTCTACGAACGGCTAGACTGGAAGCTGGCGGTCATGGACTCGCCGGAATTCAGCGTGCCCACCGTCACCGAGGTGCTCGGCAAGCAGGGATACCGCACCTGCTACGCGCACTCGGGCTATTGGAGCTGGCGCAACCGCGACCGCTTCTTCAAGGACCGCGTGGAGACGCTGCTGGACGCCGAGCAAATGCCCGAGCAGAAGATCAGCTCCTGGGGAGTGAGGGATAAGGCCATGTTCCAGGCCACGCTGGATTGGATCGACGCGGACCCGACGAAGCCCTTCTTCCTGCTGGCCTACACGATCGAGACGCACCACCCCTACTGCACGCCGGCCGAGCCGATGAAGTTCGACGTGCAGGATGCGGAAATGCACGATTACCTGAACGCCATCCGGGCGACGGATGAGTACATCGCCTGGTACGTGAAAGAGCTGGAAAAACGCAAGCTGCTGGACGACACGCTGATCGTGATCACGGCCGACCACGGCGAGGCGTTCGGCCAGCACAACCAGCGGAGCCACAACTTCGGCGTCTACGAGCCGAACGTGCACATTCCGCTGGTGATGCTGCACCCCAGCCTGAAGGACATGCCTCGGCGGATTGCCGGCCCGCGCGAGCAGATTGACCTGTCGCCGACCGTGCTCGATATGCTGGGCTACAAGTCGCCCGGCGTGTGGCAGGGGCGCAACCTGTTCCGGCCCGACGACGGTCGGCCGACCTATTTCTACTGCGTCGGCAATTTCGTGGTGCTGGGCCTGCGCGACGGCCGGTTCAAGTACCACTTCTACGTGGACAGCGGCCAGGAGGAGCTGTTCGACCTGGAGGCCGACCCGCGGGAGAACAAGAACATCGCCGCCAAGGAGCCGGACCGCTGCCGCGAATATCAGCGGCGCGTGGGCGGCCTGGCACGGTTCCAGCGCAGCTTTCTGGCCGAGCACGGCAGCCGGTGAAGAGTAAGTCGTTTGTCGGCAACCGCAGCCGTTGTCACCGTTCCGTCGGCATTTCTCTCTATTCGGTCAATGGCCTCCTCGATGTCCAGCAACCGTTCGCGATCGTCTCTCATAACGGCACCGCCTCGGCGAGCACGCGCTCGCGGATGCGTGGGCGCAAGCCGCCCACCGTAGCCACGTCCACCCTTCGGTCCAAGAGTTCCTGCAAATCCATCAACAGCCCTCCCAGATCGAGCAGGCTGCGCCCCGGTTCCAGGTCCACCAGCACGTCCACGTCGCTGTCCTCATCGTCCTCGCCTCGCGCCGCGGAACCAAAGATGCGGATGTTCCGCGCACCGTGCCGTGTGGCAATTGCGATGATCTCGTCTCGCTTGCCTTTCAATAGCTCGGCTAGCTGCATGGTAGGTCCCCGAGAGCTCTTCGACCTTCTAATTCTAACGCCGCGTAAGGCGCCGGTCTGCGCATCCAAGCCATCGCCGCGAGATTCTTCGCTGCGCTCAGAATGACATAAGCGAAGGCGCAGCAAACAGCCCGCCGCGCGCCGGCGCGGCGGGCCGTGATCTTGCCGCTACTATCTCACCGAGGATCTACTTAACCAGCTTGCTATCGACGTCGGCCAGGATTTTCTCGATGGCCTTGTCGGTCAAGCCGTCCTTGCCCAGGGCGTGGTTGGCTTCGACCTTGCCCCCCTTGGCGATGAGGATCGTGGTTTCGACCTTGGGATTGATGCCGTAATCCTTGGGGCCGTTTTCGAACTCGACCGGCACCACGACCGGCACGTTCTTGCTCTCCTTGCCGAACTTCTTGGCCACTTCCTCGAGCTTCTCGCGGTCTTCACCCAGGATGCTGACGAAGGCCTTGAGCTGCTTCTCGCCGTTCTTGCCGACCACATCGTTCAACTTATCGACCAATTGGGCCAGGCTCTTGTCGGCGTTGCGCGAGAAGACGATGACCATCGGCCGGCCGCCGTACTTGCAGCGGTAGCAGAGCTGATCGCCGACCTTGACGCCGTCCTCCAGCGCGCCGGCGCACTTCACGACGTCAAACGGGCCGATCGATTTGCCGGCCTCCAAGCCGCTCTTCACCTCGTCATCCGCGGAAAACGCCAAGGGGGCCAGGGCCAACGCCACGAGGGCCAATCCGGTCGTCCAATACTTCATGGTGAGTCTCCAACGAAAAGGAAAAGGGAACAACAGACGAACCCGCGCGGCGGCCAGGCCGCCCTGGGTTCGACATGGGGAAGCAAACAAGGACTCGCGATTTCGCGCTGTGTCGCCACCTCCTTCAATCAGCAGGAATGGGGCACCGTAGCAGGCACACTATGCCGTCTCAAAGTAGCCATCTCGCTCCGCGAGATGAGTGGGGCAGGCATTCCTGCCTGCCCGGCAGACAGGAATGTCTGCCCCACAAAAAACTCACAGCCTCTCCGCGAGATGCTTCGTCTCGCGGAGCGAGACGACTACACTGCTACTCGTGCACTACGGCGGCACGCGGAGCGTGCCTGTTACTTTGATTGATCGAGTTCCGGAAACATTTCCTCCAGCGCCGCGGTGAGCTGCCCTTCCGTGGCCTTCTCCACGCAGCGCCAGCGCAGACCGCGGGCTTTGGCCAGTCCGCGGGCGAGCTCCATGATGTTGTGACTGGCCATGCCGGTGACGATGATCGCCGCGTCGGCCGAAGTCAGCGCATCGGCCACCAGGCCGCGGTCCACCGAGTCGCCCTGGCGCCGCTCGCAGACCCGCCAACGCAGCTCGAACGGGCCCGACTCGAACAGCGGCCCCAGCCGGCTCTCGTCGCGCGGATGGCCGCCGAAGATCACGACCCTGGCCACCTTCTCGCGCCGCGGTTGCGTCGACCAGCGAGTCAAGAGGCCCTCGAACTGCTGGCCGAGGGCTTCGCCACCAAGCTCCTCGACTAACTCTCGCGCCAACTGCCAGCCGTCGTCGTGCTCGTCGGTGAGCAGCTCCAGCAAGATGTCCTCTGCCGAGAACTGCCCGATCAGCGATTCGCACTGTGCCGTCGCGCCGGCGACGGACAAATGCACGAGCTGCGTGGCGGCGACCAGCTCGGCATGCGCGGCGCGCCATGCCCGGCGTATGTCCCCCTGCAGGGCCTCGGATCCCTCGGCGCGAACCAGCAGCTCTCGACGCAGGCGCGGCAAGGACGCTGATTCACCGTCTCTCACGAGGGCATGCGCCGCCGCGATCCGGCCCAAAACCTCCGCCGGAAGCGACTCCAGCAAGCGCGCACCCAGAGCGTTCGTCCAAACCGTCATCGGAACTAGGGCTGCGGACATCAACGGACCCATAACGCGAACAACGATTCTGCCAGAAGGGCTCGCGCCGCCAGCGCAGACGGACTAGACGGACTACTTATCCGAAGCCAAGCCTTCGACGAACTTCAGGATCGCCTGGCTGTCCTTGGCGGCGTCCACTTTGGTGTTTTTCAGCGCGATGCGGCCCTGCCGATCGATCACGAACGT
>JBGQHD010000312.1:0-6306 GCA_041497795.1 Planctomycetia bacterium | reverse complement strand
CGTTCCACGTAGGCCTAGGCGTAGCAGGACGTCGGGGTTTTCCAGCCGCACGCGGGCCTGGAACGACGTGCTCAGCGGCCGCTCCAGGCCGCCCGCGTCCGTGGCCGTGGCCAGGTCGCCACCGGCTTTGTTCGAGAGATTACGGGGGCTGGCCTTGAGATCGCTGCGCGAGACCTCCTCGATCACTCCGCGCAGCGTCTGGCCCTTCAGCTCGTCGAGCTTAATCTCCACCTCCACGCCTTCTTGCACGAACTCGATGTCCCCCTGATCGATGACGAGCTGCGCCTCCATCTGCGTGGGGTCGCCAATCAGGCACAGCAGCTCGCCGGTTTTGAGGTGGCAGCCGCGGTTGGCGGGATCGAATGGCGTGCCGGTCCAACCGGCCAGTCGGCCATCCGGCGTGGCGGATTGCCCATTTTGATCGCCCGCCTTCATCTCCGGCGGCAGGATCGTGCCAGACTGCGGGGCGCGAATCATCAGGCGGGCCTGGTCCTTGCGGGCTTCGGCCAGCTCGGCGGTCACGGCGGCCACCGCCTCGCGCGCGGGGGCGAGCTGCACGCCGAGCTTTTCGTTCGAGTTGCGCTGCAGCTCCAGGCTGGCCAGATGCGCCTTCGCCTGGGCCACGCGGCCTTCCAAGGCGATCACCGACGCATCGACGTCGGCGTTCACTAGCCTGGCCAGCACCGGCGGGTTCTGCGAAGTGACCTGCACCTGCTGGCCCGGCCGGACGTGCAGGGACTCGAGCCGGCCGGCCACCTCGACGTAAACGGGCATCGCCTCGAAGAGCCGCACTTCCACGGGACAGAAGACGTGATACGGCAGCGGCGCCGTGGCCACGCCGATCCCTGCCAGCACCATCGCGGCCAGCGTTCCCACCGCGCGGAACTTGTTCACTTTCTCGATCCTCCCTGGCACCCAGAAGAATTGCCCAACTCTGACGATCGGCACCGCGACCAGGCCGACGATCGCGGCGACCGCGATCATCTGGCCGATCACTTGCAGCCGATACGGCTTGAACGCGTGATCCAAGAACCACAGCACGCCAAACAGCACCACCCAGCGGTACACGCCCGACGCCACGGCATAGAGGGCAAACGGCACCTGCCGCCCGGCGGGCAGAAACGGATCGTCCGGCGGCTGCAATCCCAGGCACACTCGGCCCAACGTGCGGCTGAGCACCTGTCCGGCCTTCTGCCGCAGGTTGGGGATTTCCAGCACGTCGGACAGGATGTAATAGCCGTCGTACCGCATCAGCGGGTTGGCGTTGAACACCAGCGTGGTCACGGAGCAGACGAACATCACCCGCAGGCAGAGGTGGTTGAGCAGCCCCGGCTCGCTGAACCACCACAGGAACGTGGCGATCGAGGCCATCACCAGCTCGATGTACATGCCGGCCGCCCCGATGGCCGCCCGATGCCACTTGTTGGGCAGCATCCACGAGTCGGAGACGTTGCAATACAGGCACGGCGTCAGCACCAGCAGCATCACGCCCATCTCGTGGCACTCGCCGCCGAAGTGCCGGCAGGTGAGGCCGTGGCCGAACTCGTGGACGACCTTGGTCGCCCCCAGGGCCAAGAGCAGCCAGAAGACATTGGCCGGGCTGAAGAAGTCGTGAAACCTGGGCAGCCGCACCAGGAACACGTCGAACTGCACCATCACCAGCAGCAGCGCCGACGAGGCAAGCACCAGGCACGCCAGGACGATCACTGGCGAGAACATCCACCGCACCCAGGGATAGATCGCGCCCAGGATGCACTCCGGATCGATGCCACGCAGACGGAGCGACAGCAGGTTGGCCAGCGTATTCAACCACTCGCGGCGGCGGCGCTCGTCGCGGCGCTCGCGGAGCTGCTCGCCCTGGCCCGGCGCGTCGGAGACCACCAGGCCGCGGCGGTGCAGCGAGGCGATGAAATGCTGCAGCTCTTCCAGCTTGATCTTCTGCGGCTGAAACCGCCGCTCGAAACGCTCTTGGACGTCGGCCAGGCTCACGCGGCCATCGAACTGCCGCAGCAGGAAGTGCTCCTCTTCCTTGAAGCGGAAGTAGTTCAGGCCGAGCGGCTCTTTGACGATCCAGCTTATGCGCCCTTGAAAGCGTTGCTGGCAAGCCTCCAAGTCCGGCCGCACGCGCAGCGCCACGTGGCGCGACGAGGCGGCCGTAAGGCAACTGGCCTGCGCGAGCATGGGCAGGCTTATACGCCGAAGCCGTGGACCGCCCCAGGCCAGTTCGCTGACACTAGCCCGACGCGCAAGCGAGGGAGAAGCGCGAGCGAAGGCGGATGGCGTTTCTCCCTCGCTTGCGCGTCGGGTTAGTGTGTCTTCAGCGGTCATTTCCCCGTGTCCGCGACCTGCTCCGGCGTCTCCGGCTGCCAGAAGAACTTGTACGCGTCGCCCAATTGCAGCCGGCTGAGGCAGATGATCTCTTGCGTATGCCCCTTGAAATGCGGCACGCTGCCGAAGATCGCTCCCAAGCCGGTGACGTCGTAACCTTGAATCCGCCGCCGGGCCAACAGTTGCTCGGCCGTGACACCCAAGAGCACCTCGTTGGCCTGTTCGACCACGTCGGCCAGGCGCCGCCAGATGTCTTCCTTGGGGATCGGGCCGGACTCCGCGAACTCCCGCGGCCGATTGCGGATATCCGTTGCGGCGCCGATGCCCGCGACGATCCACTGCCGCACGTTGCCCGTCAGGTGCAGCACGAGATTGCCGAGCGAGTTCAGCCCCTCGCGCGGCCGCCACCAGACCTGCTCGTCGGAAAGCTGGTCCAGGCAGTGACGGATACGGTCCACGCAGCCATCCAGGCAAAGCCGCGTTTCGTGAATCACCGCGCGGGCGACGTCTTCGACAGTCGGCGGCATGAGGATCCTTTCCAGGCTTGGGTTCGCGATTGGCGGCGATCGTTGACACAGCGCAGCGTGTCGTGGTTCGCCAAGCCGATGAAAAGACGCCGCTCCGAGAAAACGCCGGTGGTAGTGGACGGCCATCGCGCCATCTGGCAAATTACGCTAGAGGTGCTTGCAACTCCTCTCCCCTCTGGGGAGAGGTTGGGTGAGGGGCCTGTATTTGCCCGATCTTCGAACAAGCATTGACAAGGAGGTTCTCGTGGCTTCGCGGCGTACGGAAAACACGATTCTGCACCACGATTGCCTGAAGGCGATGGCCGCCCTGCCGGAGGGCTGCGTCGATCTCGCCTTCGCCGATCCGCCGTTCAACATCGGCTACGAGTACGACGTCTACGACGATAAGCAAGAGCGCGACGCCTACCTCGCCTGGTCGGCAAAGTGGATTGCGGCCGTCCACCGTGTGCTCAAGCCGACCGGCACGTTCTGGCTGGCCATCGGCGACGAATACGCCGCGGAGCTGAAGCTGATCGCCCAAAACGAGATCACCGCAGGCGAAGCCGGCTTGGCTTCTCCAAGAAGCCGGGCTTCTGGCTGGGGCTTCCATTGCCGCAGTTGGGTCGTGTGGTATTACACCTTCGGCGTGAACTGCAAGTACAAGTTCAGCCGCTCGCACGCCCACCTGTTCCACTTCGTGAAGGACCCCAAGCAGTTCACGTTCAACGAAAAGGCGATCCGGGTCCCTTCAGCCCGGCAACTCGTCTACGCCGACGGCCGCGCCAACCCAGCCGGCCGGCTGCCGGATGACACCTGGATTCTCCGGCCGCAAGACCTGCCCGACGGCTTTACGCCAGACGAAGACACCTGGTACTTCCCCCGCGTGGCCGGCACGTTCAAAGAGCGGGCCGGCTTCCACGGCTGCCAGATGCCCGAACAACTGCTGGGCCGCATCATCCGCGCCTGCTCGAACCCCGGCGAGCTGGTGCTCGATCCATTCTCCGGAAGCGCCACGACGCTGGCCGTGAGCAAGAAGCTTGGCCGCCGGTGGCTGGGATTCGATCTGTCGAAGGAATATGTCCAAAGTGGCACGGCGCGACTCGAGCGAATCCGCGAGAGCGATCCGTTGGACGGAGCACCGGAGCCGCTGGTGAGCGTTCCGGCGACGGCGAAGGGGCGGCGACTCGCCAGCCCTACCAGTGGGCCGAACTGCGCACCTCGCGGGGTTGAGAATACGATCACACCATCGCTCAACGGCTCACAAGAGCGAGAACGGGAATGGCAGGAGATCGTTCTGCAGTCGTACTTGCGGGTTCACGACGGCTTCTCGTCGGACTACGTCATCGCGAATCCCGAGCTCAACGCGGCATTCGTCGATATGTGCAAGACCCTGGGCAGTTCTTTGCTTCCGCGAGATGCAAACCAGTTGCTTCTGCGACTCCGAAAATCTCGTAAATTGCGTGTGCATGCGACGCGACGAGTAATGCTCGGACGCCAGCACACGGAACGGTTTGTTTTTGCCAGTGAAATCGCCCTGAGGAAAATGCATGACCGGGGGCACAGCCTTGATGAAGTGCTTTGTGACCCTGTGTTGGCGGACGAGTTTGATCGAATCGCTCAGCGCTATGCGCCAGGGTTTCGAGGATTTGATTACCGTTGGGGAGCGCTGAAGGTGCGCAAGGCGCACAGCGATCGGATGGACGCACTCCCAAACCTGGACGCGGCGCAGAAACGGCGCAAGGCGTCGCCTGCCGTGATGGCTACCGAGTTGGACCGTCGTCGAATCCCGACACTGCCGGGAGTCTATCGCGTTTGGACGCGCGAGGGGCAAGAGCTTTATGTGGGCGAAACCGACGATCTGAACGAACGACTGGCGTGCCAGTTCGACCCGCAGCGACTGCTCGAATACGGGAACTCTGCCGAAGAGCTTCTTTTGTGCGTGATACCAACCGGGCGCAGCCAGGTACAGAAGACGGGGTTGCAAGCCTATTGGATTGACAAGCGGGAGCCAACGCTGAATTTTGTCCTAGCGCACACTTCGCAATCCGCCTGAGCGCCCCTTGGGAAATAGGCCATCCTATGGCGAAGAAACGCGGCGGCATCTCACGGGGCGCGCCCGCAGAAGCAAGATCGTATCGCGTATTTTTGAGCCACGCGACCCACGACAAGTTCATTGCGAAGGTCCTTTGCGACAAGATCGAAGAACTGGGGGCAGCCACTTTCCGCGACGATCGAGACATCGAAGGCGGTGACGCCATCCCGGCGGCGATCCAAGCGAACATCCGCGATTCGGACGAACTGCTCGTGTTGCTGACGCCTCAGTCCTCGGGTCGCGAATGGGTGCTGATCGAGATCGGCATTGCCATCGGCGTGCAGCGTCGCATCGTGCCGGTTTTTTACCACATCGACCCCAAGGACGTGCCCGGTATAATCAAGGATAATCGGGGCTTTCACCTGAACGATCTCGGCGATTACCTTGAAGACCTGCGGAACAGAATCGAACGCCTATGACAACCGCCACGGAAGCGATTTACGACGTGTTTGTCTCCCACGGCGTCCATGATCGTGGTATTGCCGGCGCCGTCCGAAAGGCATTCGCCGAGGCGGGTCTGGAAGTCTTCGCGATTGACGAAGTGAAGTCGGACGAGACCTTCTTAAAAAAAATGCGCCGTGCGGTAGCGGAGTGCCATGCCTTCGTACTGATCCTCACGCGATCGACGTTAACGTCACCGAACATCGCGTTCGAAATCGGGATGGCCATGGCTTGGAACAAGCCCGTTTATGTGCTGTTTGACGGCATCGCGCCCTCCGAAATCCCCGCGTACCTCCGCGAGTTTCATGTCGTGCCCATTTCAAAGCTGGAACGGGTGGTAAGGGAGATTCGCGAGAGTCAACAACCTCTTGGGCCGGACGAATTGCGAACGCTCGTCGAGCTCTACAACGAGTTGGCTGTCCCGACCGACCAGTTATTGACCAAGCCGCTCGCGCTTCGCGAATTGGCCGACAAGTACAATCGCAGCGCTCATTCGAGTGTCGGCGGCGCAAAGCTCGTCCAGGAGCTCATTCGTTTGCGGAAGCAAGGAAAGCTGCCCAGGGTTGGCAGATGACGGAGGACGCTAACTGACGCTCGAGCTGCACCGGAGCGGTTACGCGCTCGCGCAACAGTCTAACGATCCGTACCGCCCAGCGAGCGCCGATCAGTCTCGCAGCCCTCCTGCCAGACCTCCCGCCATTCCACACGCCCGCCTGAATCGCCTCGCGGATTTGCCGTTGGCCTTTGCTCAGGGTCTTGCCGCCGGTCTTCACCTCGATGAACACCACCCGTTCGACCGCGTCGTTGCTCAGGCCGTCGAAGACCACGTAGTCGATGGGCATGCCCAGGAACCGCGCGTCGCGGGGATGGAACTCGAAGCCCGGCAGGAACGGCACGAATTGCTCGGCCACCTTGCCGCCGACGGTGGACTGGCTGCGG
>JBGQHD010000311.1:0-6315 GCA_041497795.1 Planctomycetia bacterium | reverse complement strand
CGGCCGCTTCCTGGCACAGCGGGTTATCGGGCGTCGTGCCCAGCAGCAACCGGCAGAAAAGCGCCTCGGCGGTCATCGTGGGCGTGGGCTGGTCGGGCTGCCAACTGCCGTCGGAATACGGGATATACCGATAGCCGGCCAGGCCGCCGTTCCTGCCGGACGTGACGAACGTCAAGAACCGCAGCATGCCGTGGCGGGTGGCGACGGGGATGTCCAGCCCGGCGGTCTCGGCGGCCTTGAGCGCCATGAGCTGCCAGCCGAACTGGCTGGTGTCTCCCATGCCGCCGGGATCGTTGGAGCGATAACGCCAGCCGCCGTCATGGCGAATCTGCGCCGCCAGCGTGTAGCCGACGGCGCGGCGCAGCGGCGGCAGGAGCTTGGCGTCGCCGGTCATGCCGTAGGCCTCGGCCAAGGCCAGCGTCGCCATGCCGTGGCAATACATGGCGGCGTAGGTCGTGGCCGCGCCGGAGAGGTTGCCATCCGCGGCTTGCACGCGGATCAGGTAATCGAGCCCCCGGCGGACGGTGTCTTGGTATTGCTCGCCCTGGTGCGTGTGCCCCGCGCCGAGAAAGGCGAGCAAGGCCAGGCCCGTAATCCCCGTATCGGGGCGCATCGTGTTGCCTTTCTCGTTGCCGCCGTCTCGCGTGCGGTCCCACTCGGCGCCGTGCTTGGCGGCGTCCCAATGGCCGCCTGGCTCTTGATTGGCTGCCAGCCAGGCCAGCGCCGATTTTACGGCCGCTTCCGTGTCGGGCGAGCCACCTTGTTTCGTAACGATGTTCTGCCGATCGGGTCGCAGGCGTTGCCCGTACACCTGCGGCAGATCGTGCCGGCGGGGGGCGTTGGAATCAACAGTGCTCGTCGGCACCGGATCGTTCAGCGGCCGGGATTGCTGGCGATGGGCCTCTGTCAGAAGCCCGGTGGGTCCGTCGGCGGCAGGCCGCGACGAGTCGGCGGGGCGCGCCCGCGGCGTCGTGTCTGGCTCTTCCGTGGCAACGCCGCTGGCCGCCGGAGCGCCGGCATCGGCGATGATCGGCGCCTGGGCCTTGGCGGCCAGCGACCGATCGACCGCCGACAGCGGCTTGGGTTCGTCCGCGAAGCCCCCGCGTGACGGCGATGGGAGCAGCGAGTTGCTCGTCTCCGGCATGCGGCGGGCTAGTTGCGGCACATCGCTCGGCAGGCGTTCGCGCGGCAGTTCGCCGGGCGGCGACGGCGACATCCGGACCGGACCTTGCGCGATCGGCTGAGGCGCGCGGACGGTCTCCTGCGTTTCCGCGGGCGCGAGGTGGTCCGCCGGCGCGGCTTCGCTGCGCGAGGGAATCTGCGGCGAGCGCGGCGACAACGGCTCCGCCTCAGCCGGGCGGGCGTCGAAGCTGGGCGTTTCGCTCAGCGACCGCTGCGGCGGCGCGGTCAGATCGACCATCGTTCGATCGGGTCCTGGCGGCGTCGGCGGAGGCACGGCGCGCAGCGGCGTCGTGTGCCAGGGCTTGGCCGCGCCGCCGCTGGGCGGCTCTTTGGCCTCCGGATCGCCGCCAACCTGCACGTTGTTGACCAGCAGCGTCGGATGATCGCCGACCTGGCCGGGCGCCCCTTCCCGCCCTAGCGGCCCGGGGGCGCCGACGATCATCTCCTTGCTCAAGAACCAAATGAACAGCAGCAGGTGGGTGAACAGCGACAGCGCCAGGCACTTGTGCGTGAGCCGCGTCTTGCCCCAGCGCGTCCACATCAGGATCAAGAGGCCGAGGGTCAGTGCCACGGCGCCGCCCCAGATCACCCACTCAATCGCGCGGATGCGGGCGCAAAACTGAAGCGCGCAACTCCACCAGGCGCCCATCGGTCACCTCAATTCCTTGGTCGTGACCGAGATGCCGAGTTGCTTGACGCCGGCGCGTTGGCAGGCGTACAGCACCTCGGCCACCCGCTGGTGCAAGGCGCTGGCGTCGCCGCGGACCTGGACGCCCAGCCCCTCGTATTGTCGGCTCGCCGACGACAGCCGCGAGGTAAGCTCGTCCAGCGTGACTTCCTGCTGGTCGAGCGTCACGCGCCCGTCGCGGCGGACGTTCACCACCCGCTGCGAGGGGGCCTCGGTCAGCGCTTCGGCCCCGGCGACCTGCGGCAGCTCCACCTCCAGGTCCTGCTCGGGCCGCGGGAAGGTGGTCGCCAAGAGCAAGAAGATATTCAGGAAGAACACGACGTCGATCAGCGACGTCATGTTCAGGCTGACGGCTTCGCCTTGGTTCACTTTGATGGGCATGGGGTGAATGCGGAATTCGGAATGCGGAATGCGGAATTAGTGAGTACGGAACTTACGGAGACGCAACTTCCCCTGCGGCTTGAGGCACTCGAGCAGACACGTTTGTCCATTCCGCATTCCGAATTCCGAATTCCGCATTTCATCACGCCGCCTTCTTGCTCGGCGCCTTGCTGCGCGGCGTGGCCACGGGCGAGTCGCCGGAGATCAGGTTCACGACTTGCTGGCTCAGCGAGTCAATCTCGATGATCCGCCGGTCCACGCAACTGGAGAAGTACAGGTAGAACAAGAGCGCCGGGATGGCCACGCACAAGCCGGCCGCGGTGGTGAGCAGGGCCTCGCTCATGCCGCCGGCCAACAGGTCGGGCCGGCCCATCGTGCGGCTGGACGCGATCTGGTTGAAGCACTTGATGATGCCGAACACAGTGCCCAGCAGCCCCAGCAGCGGGCCGACGGTGTGAATGGTGTTCAGCACGCGGAGGTTCCGCCGCAGCGTGGCGGCGACGCGCTCACCGGCGTCGATCATGGCTTGCTCGACCTCGACGGACGAGCGGCCCCACTTCCGCACGGCCGCGGCGAAGACCTGGGCGATGGGGCTGCCGTTCTCCTGGCAGCGCTTCAGCGCCTCGGCCTGAGTGAGCTGCCCGTCCTCGAGCTGCAGCAGAAACCGCGTCACAAACGGCCGCGGCAGGATGTTGCCGCGCCGCAGGCAGATCGCCCGCTCGAACACGAACACCATCATCACCACCGAGCAGAAGAACAGCGGCCACATCAGGACGCCGCCGCGCTCGAGCATTTTGACCAGGCTGGTTTCCGGAATCATCGGCTCCGTCGCCGCCGCGCGAGGCGAGGCAGGCAGCGCGTCCGGCGGCGGCTGCGGCGAGCGGTCCATCACGCCGCCGCGCGTGTCGGCCGTGCGGCGCGGGCCTTGCGCCAGCGCCGCCGGCGCGTGGCAACAGGCCCACAGCAGCGCCAGCGCCGCCAAGCCAGGGATGAGTGCCCGCTGTGCCCACACCATGTCCGTGCCTCTCCTAGCGCGTCGCCGAGCGTCGCCGTTGCTGTGCCGTGCGGAGCCGCTGTTCGGCCTCGGTCTTGAACTCCGTGCCGCCGTATTCGCTGACGACGCGCTCGAAGTACTTGGCCGCCAGGCTCCAGTGCCCAAGCTGCTCGCAGCACTTGCCGGCCTGGAGCAGTGCCGCCGCTTGCCACTTGGGATAGGCGTAGAGAATCTCCACGCGGAGGTATTCCTTGAGCGCCGTGCGGTAGTCCTTTTGATGGAAGTAGGTCTCGCCGATCATCCATTGGGCCATGGCGGCCGTTTCGGTCTTGCCGCCGGTCGTCGAGCGGACGACGCGCTCGTAAGCCGCGCGGGCCTCTTGGAACATGGCCTGCCCGGCGTGGCAGCGGCCCAGCACGTAATCGACCTCGTACTGGGCGTCGAAGTCGGGATGCGCGGCGGCGATCCCCTCGGCGACCCGCCGCGCTTCGGCCCATTTCTGCAAGTGGGCCAGCGATTGGGCCTGCCGCAGCGGGACCATGGCTACCCATTTTTCCGTCTGTCCCGCCAGGCGCGGCGCCAGCTCGGCGAACCGCTTAACAGCTTCCTCGTGTCGGCCTTGCTGGTAGACGGCCTCGGCGGCGTAGTATTCAGCGGCCGGGCGCAGGGTGCTCTCCGGTAATTCCTTGAGCAGCCGCCCGAGCGGAGCGGACACGGCGGTCCATTTCTCTTGCGCGGCCGCCACTCGGCCTTGCAAGAGCAGCGCGTGCGCCAGCACGTCGCCCTGCGGCCGGGAGGCCAGCAGCTCGTCGGCCAGCCGGCCGGCTTCCTCATATCGGCCGGCGGCGAAGGCCGCATTGGCCACGCGCAAGGTGGCATCGCCCCAGAACCGGCTGCCGCGATGCTCCGAATACAACCGCCGGAACGCTCGTTCGGCCACGGCCGCTTGCTGGCCGTCGTGACAGGCCCAGGCGAGCTGGTAGAGCGCCGCGTCTTTCTGTGCGAAGTCGGGGAACTCGTCCAACAGCCGCTGGTAGAGCTCCGCCGCCTTGGCATGATGGCCGAGCTGACCGTGGAGCTGCGCCGCACCCAGCAGCGCCGTCGCCAGCCGCGGGCCGGCGCCGCAGCGCTCGATCACCAGCTCGTACGCGGCCAGGGCCTCTTCCTTCTTTTGCAACTGTTCGAGGATTTGGGCGCGGGCCAGCGCGGCATCGCTCGCCAGGGCGTGCTCGGGGTAGTCCTTCAGCAGCTTGGCGAACGACTCGGTCGCCAAGGGCAACAGGGCCGTTTGGTATTGGCTCCAGCCCAGGCCGGACCAACCTTCGGCGGCCAGCCGCTCGTGCCGGGTCTCCGTGGCCAGCACCCGATACAGCGTGCCGGCCTCCGGGTAACGCTTGTCCGCGAAGAGCGCATCGGCCAAACGGAGCGTCGCCAGCGAGACGACTTGCGCCTGCTCGCCGTGCTGAGCGATCAACTCGGCATGGGCGGCGAGGGCTTTTTCCACCTGGCCCGTCTTGGCATAGGCAATGAGCAACTCGGCCCGGCAGCGGGCGGCCCGCTCGCCACCGGGCTGCGCGGCCACGAAGCCCTCCAGAGCGGCGATGGCCTTATCGTAGCGCTTGCCGGCCAACAACAGACGCCCGAGGGTGTACTGTGCCTCGGCCCGCACCTCGGTGGGCGCCGTCTCGTGCAGGAGGGGTTCAATCGTGGCCTCGGCTTTGTCGTTCTGCTGAAGCTGGAAGTAGGCCTCGGCCAGCAGTTGCTGGACTTCCCAGCGGTTGGCCGTCGATTTCGCGACAGCCCCGAGCGGATCGAGGATCGCCACGGCCGCGTCGGCCTTGCCGCGGTCGAGCAGCGAGCGAGCCAGTCGCCGCTGCGCTTCCTGGTGGGCCGGCGTGCCGCTGAAGTCGTTGCCGATCCGCTCGGCGAGGGCCGCGATCTTCTCGTGGTCGCCCGCGGCGGCCGCGGCGCGGAGCTTGCCCAACAGGCAATCCGCGACCAGTGAGTGCTTCGGCCACCGCTCGAGCACTTCGTCGTACAGCTTCACCGCCTCGGCCTGCTTGCCGGCCATCCGCTGGCAGTCGGCCACGTGGAACAGCAGCTCCGGGCAGCGGGGATGATCCGGCTCGTGCCGCGCGGCCTCGAGCATGACGGCGGCCGCCGTGTCCCAATTGCGGCGGGCCTTGTGAATGGCGCCCAGCCACAGCCGGGCTTCGACGCCCAATTGACCGTCGTCGGCCAGCGATTCGAAGATCGCCTGGGCGTCGTCGTGTTTCTTGTCGCGGAACAGCGCGCAGCCCTTGCCCAGCCGGGCCGACTGCCGATAGCGGCTGTCGGGATGCTTGGTCTCCAATTCCTCGAACGAGGCGATGGCCGCCGCGTGATGGCCGTCGGCGTACTGCCGCTTGCCGAGGAAGTACAACGCCTGCTCAGCCAGCGGCCCGGCCTTGCTGGCGAGCGCCGCGTAGAGCAGCGCCGGCTCCTCGTTCTTGCCCTGGCCCTCCAGCGCCTGGGCCAGTCCGAAGCGGCAGTTGTCCTGCTTGGGGCCGGTGGAGTACTTCTTCAGGGCCTCGCGATAGAGCGCTTCGGCCTCGACGTACAGCTTCGCCTTCAGGGCCAGGTCGGCCAGGTAGGGCGCGGCGTAGGCATTGAGCGAATCGTCGGAGTGCTTCTCGCGGAAGGCGGTCAGGTCGCGGCGGGCCGTCTCGCGGTCATCGAGAAAGTAGCCCATCTCACCGACGCGGAACTCGGCTTCGATCGCCCTGCGTCCCTCGGGCTTGCGAGCCGCGCAGCCCTGGAACTGCGTGCGAGCGGCCTCGTACTCCCGCAGCCGCACGTGGGCCATGCCGAGGAAGAAGGTCGCGTTGCCGGCTTGCGAGTGCTCGGAGTGCTTTCCGAGGAAGTCGCGAAACTCCTCGACGGCCAAGGTCCACTGCTGCCGGTCGTAGTGGCCGGCGGCCACGGCGTATTGATCGTCGGCCTCATCGGCCCGGGCTGGAGCCGTCAGACCCATCAGCCCACAGACGGCCAGGATGACGGCCGGCAAAAAGCTCCGTCGCGCGTTCACGTT